>DRPO01000201.1 GCA_011330835.1 Gammaproteobacteria bacterium
CCCTCACCCTAACCCTCTCCCCAAAGGGGAGAGGGTACTATTGGGAGCGCCACCGTGGCTGCGAGAATATACGCAACGATTAATAGGATATCACGCGATATAGAGAGTTCCAGTGTTCAGGCAATCAGAAAGAAAAGCGCCGCCCGGGGGCGGCGCATTAATACTCTGCTTGTAAGGTTCGGCAAGAACCTACCGGGGGGTTAACCGGATCATCAACCAAAAACGTCCGCGGTAATGTTGTTGAACCAGGAATGAGCGTATTGCTCTTCCCGGGCGCGCATCTCCGGATCGAATTCCTTGGGCGTCAGGCCGCCGGAACCCTTGACCTTGGTGATCTTGCCGTCCTTGTAGGCGTAGACCATGGCCACTGAGATGCCGTCGCCTGGCGCGATGATGCTGTAACAGGTATTGACCCAGGAGGGCTGGGGCGCATTCCCGCCGCCCAGCAGCGCTACGATGGCCGCGGCGCATACCTTGGCCTCGGAGTTGGCCGCGTACCCGGACTTGGGCAGGGGCTTGGCCACCGAGGAGTCGCCGATGACATGGATATTCTTGTGAATCGTGGACTCGAAGGTCTTGCCATCGATGGGACACCACCCCTTGTCATTGGTCAGCCCCGCGTCGAAGGCGATCTTGCCGGCCTTTTGGGCGGGAATGATATTGATGACGTCAGCCTTGAAAGACTCCACGGCCGCATGCACGGTCATGTTTTTGGCGTCCACCGACTCGACCTTGCCGCCGCCGGCGCCATCGATCCAGGTGATCATGCTGTTGTCCGTGCCATAACCATAATGGCGCTTCCAGCCGTCCATGAACAAGCCGAACTTGGAGAACTTGTCCTTGGGATCGAGGATGATGATCTTGGACTTGGGCTTGTGCTTTTTCAGATAGTGCGCAATCTGTGAGGCCCGCTCATAAGGCCCCGGCGGGCAGCGGAACGGGTTGGGCGGCGGCGCGATGAGCACCGTGCCGCCATCCTTCATGGCTTCAAGCTGCTTTCGCAGGGTCACGGTTTGCGGGCCGGCCTTCCAGGCATGAGGGATCTTCTCCGCCACCTGGGCGTCATAACCTTCGATGGTTTCCCAGCGAAAATCCACGCCAGGGGAGACAATGCAGCGGTCATAGGGGAAACTCTGCCCCCCCTTGGTCTTGACCACGCGCTTGTCGGGGTCGATGGCGGTGACCCAGTCGTGCACGATATTCACGCCACGGGCCTTGAGACCGCTGTAATCGAAATGGATGGAATCCATGGAGCGTTCGCCGCTCAGCACTTCATTGCTCATGAAGCAGGTGTAGTAATCCTTGTTGGCCTCGATGAGCGTTACCTCGATGGATGGATCCATCATGCGCAAGTACTTCGCGGCGGTAGCGCCGCCAATGCCTCCACCCACGACAACCACCTTTTTCGCGGCGCCGCCGATGGCGAAGGATCCGAAGGTCAAAGCGGAAGACGCCACGGTCGCCGCGCCGGTTAACTTGAGAAATTTTCTGCGTGTAAATTGACTCATTTGGCGATTCCCCTTACTTCTTGCTGGCGTAGAAATTGAAGAGCTGATCGATTCCGGCGTCGCCGGCCTTCTCATGCAGCTTTTTCAGCTTTTTCTTCATTTTCTTGGGCATGTGGCTCTTGCCGCTCATCATGTCGGCGAGCGTGTACTTCAGGTAGGGAGTCCACTGACCAGCCAGGATGCCAGCATCGTCCTCGGAGGAGGAGCCGCCGTCGGCATGACATTTCTCACAGTACTTGTCATGCAGCTTGGCTCCCTTTTTTGCCAGTCCGGAATCAAATTCTTGGCCTTTTGCGGGAACGAATGCCTGTTTGGAGAAAAAATCCGCGATGCGCTCAATCTCTTCCTTGGTGTATCCCTTGGCGATGCGCCCCATGATGGTGGAAGCGCGTTCCCCGGTTTTGTAGTACTCCATGACTTCAATGAGATAGTCCCTGGAAGCGCCGGCGAGACTGGGCGTGGCCGGCCCCTGGCTGTTTCCATTGGTGCCATGACAGCCAGCGCAGGTATTGGCGAGCATGGATGCGCTTGGCGTCTCCGCCATGGCCTCGCCGGAAAGGGCGAGCCCTCCCGCGACCAGCGCAACAGCGAGAGCTGTTCTTTTCTTCATATATCCTCCTTTGGGATGTCCTCTGGTTCAGTTACATAAAGGTTGTTGATAATGCGGCGTGGGGGTGAAAATAATGATGAAAATACGCCAACAATGACGCATGAAGGCTTATTACATCGAATAAACACTGCGGAAAGTCAGCGATTCGACCGCGATTCACAAGTAATCGAAGGATAGGGGATTTATTCCCTCTTTGCAAATAGAACATTGATAATGCCGAAATTTCCCGGAATACAATATCTTGCCCCGTCTCTGGGCAACCTTGTTCGCCAGACTGCCGTCCTTTGCTTCAAGCCACAAAAATCGGGCGGAAGTGGCGCGTCAGGCCTGTTACACGGAGTTCTTATGTGGCATAACGCGCGAGCTCGTCGTAAACACGACAAAACTTATACTTTTTGCGCCCAGGAGCACCCCGTTCGGTGTGCGTGGGTTTATGTCGAGAGCTACGATAGGACTGTCTCACCCCCCGTGCGCCGGTAGAACCACTCGATATAAGCATCCAGCGTGCCCGCCGAGATGGCTTCGCGCAGTTCGCGCATCAGTTGCTGGTAGTAGTAAAGGTTGTGGATGGTGTTGAGGCGCGCGCCGAGGATTTCGCCGCATTTGTCGAGGTGGCGCAGGTAGGCGCGGGAGTAGTGCTGGCAGGTGTAGCAGCCGCATTCGGGGTCCAGCGGCGAAGTATCCGTGCGGTAGCGCGCGTTGCGGATCTTGATCAGGCCGTTGCGGGTGTAGAGAAAGCCGGTGCGGGCGTTGCGGGTGGGGATGACGCAGTCGAACATGTCTACCCCCCGGCGCACGGCCTCGACGATGTCTTCCGGCTTGCCGACGCCCATCAGGTAGCGGGGCCGGTCATCGGGCAGGTGCGGAACCGTGGCGCCGAGGATCAGTTCGCGCTCGTGCGGCGATTCGCCGACCGACAGTCCGCCGATGGCGTAGCCGTCGAAGCCGATTTCCGTCAGCGTCCGGGCCGATTCCTCGCGCAGGTCGGCGTACATGCCGCCCTGGACAATGCCGAACAGCGCCGCCGGATTGCCGCCATGCGCGGCCTTGCTGCGTTCCGCCCAGCGCATCGACAGTTGCATGGATTCGCTGGCGGTTTCCTTGGTGGCGGGATAGGCGGTGCATTCGTCGAAAGCCATGACGATGTCGGCGCCGAGATCGCGCTGGATCTGCATCGAAATCTCGGGCGTCAGCTCCACTTGGGCGCCATCCACCGGCGAGCGAAACACCACCCCGGTTTCGCTGATCTTGCGCATATCGGCCAGGCTGAACACCTGGAAGCCGCCGGAATCGGTCAGGATCGGGCCGTCCCAGTGCATGAAATCGTGCAGATCGCCATGCATCTTGACCACTTCCATGCCAGGGCGCAGCATCAGGTGAAAGGTGTTGCCCAGAACAATTTGCGCACCGAGCCCGCGCAGCTCCTCCGGCGTCATCGCCTTGACCGTGCCATAGGTGCCCACCGGCATGAAGGCCGGCGTTTCCACCTCGCCGCGCGCGAAGATCAGCTTGCCGCGCCGCGCCGCTCCGTCCGTGTCATAACATTCGAATTTCATGCGCGCTCCAGAAACATCGCATCGCCATAACTGAAAAAACGGTACCGCTGCTCCACCGCGTGGCGATAGGCGGCCATGACGCGCTCATAACCGCCGAAGGCCGCCACCAGCATGATCAGCGACGACTCCGGCAGATGGAAATTGGTCAGCAGCGCATCCACGACGCGGAAGCGGTAGCCGGGCGTAATGAACAGCCGGGTCTCGCCCTGGAACGGAGCCAGCTCGCCTTCCCCCGCCGCCGCCTCCAGACTGCGCACGCAAGTCGTGCCCACCGCCACCACGCGCCCGCCGCGCGCCCGGCAGGCCGCGATCTTGTCGCAGGTTTCCGCCGGAACCGTCACCCGCTCCGCGTGCAAGCGGTGATCCTCGACGCGCTCCACCCGCACCGGCTGAAAAGTGCCCGCGCCGACATGCAGCGTCACCTCCGCCTGCTCCACCCCGCGCTCCGCCAGCTCCGCCAGCAGCGTCTCGGAAAAATGCAGCCCCGCCGTCGGCGCCGCCACCGCCCCCGGCTCTCGGGCGAACACCGTCTGATAGCGACGCGCATCTAGTCGTTCATCTCCCCGCTCGATATACGGCGGCAGCGGAATATGCCCGTGGCGATCAAGAATCTCCATCCACGGCTGGTTCAGACTGTGCAGCCGAAACAGATCCCCCTCCCGCGCCACCATGCCAATCACCGGCCCCTCATCGAGATGCAGCCGCGTCCCCGGCTTGGGCGACTTGCTTGCGCGAACCTGCGCCAGCGCCTCATGCTCGCCCAGCAAACGCTCGATCAGAATCTCTACCTTGCCGCCGCTTTCCTTGCGCCCGAACAACCGCGCCGGAATGACCTGGGTATTGTTCAGCACCAGCAAATCGTCGGGTTTCAGCAGGTTGGTCAACGCTGGAATCGCCTCATCGCGCAGCCCCCCATCCGGCGTCAGCACCAGCAAGCGACTGGCCGTCCGCTGATCGAGCGGATACTGCGCAATCAGCGCCGGCGGCAAATCGTAGTGAAAATCGCGGGTCAACATAGCCGGCGATATTAGCCCGGATTTCTCACGGGATCACGGAATTCTCACGTCGGGATCCGATTTCCCCGTCCGGGTTTATCAATGGTCTTTCGCTGAATGCCGCGATGCTGGTAGAATCCTTCGCCCACCCTGCCGGAGTGGCGAAATTGGTAGACGCGCTGGATTCAAAATCCAGTTGGGGCAACTCAGTGTCGGTTCGAGTCCGACCTCCGGCACCATTTCAATCCTTTGGCGCCGCCCGAACCCTCTCAAAGCCCGTCCCTCGAAACACGCGCCCTGAACGGGGTATTCTTGAGCGCGAGAGGTATATACACCGCCGACCCAGAACGTAAGAGGACGGCTCGTCGGGCTGCGCCCGACATTGCCGGGTAGCCGGCAAGGGCGTTTGGCATGGCTCCTGAGGTTTTCGTTTGTCGGTATGCCGGGGGTAGGGGTTCTTGGCTCGTCTGGCTTCGCCGACGTTACCGAATTAAAGGTACTGCTGGATCAGCGCTTCGAGCTCGCCTTTGGGGAGTTCGCCCGCGCGGGTGTAGCGGATGATGCCCTGGCGGTCGATGAGGACGCTGAAAGGCAGCGCGCCGAGGCGGTTGCCGTATTGGCGGGTGACGTCCGAGGCGTCGTTCTGGCCGACGACGACGGGGTAGCTGACGCCCATGCCATCGACGAAGTTGCTGACGGCGCCGGCTTCGTCGATGGCGACGCCGACGATTTCGAAGCCCTTGTCGTGATACTGGTCGCGCAGTTCGATGAAGCCGGGCATTTCCTTGCGGCAGGGGGGGCACCAGGTGGCCCAGAAGTTGACCAGGACGACCTTGCCGTTCCATTCGCTGATGCTGCGTGGCTTGCCTTCGACGTCGGGCAGTGTGAACTCGGGGCGTTTGGAGCCGATTTTAGCCACGGCGGCGGGTCCGCCGTCGCTCACGGTGGGGGTGTTCGCTGCCTGGTTCCGCAGAAGGTATGAAGACAGCAGGTAGCCCGCCGCCAGGGCGGCGACGGCCATCAGTATGAGAGAGGTTCTTCCGGATTTTTTGGGGGTTGCATTGGCCATGATCTATTGTCCCAGCGCTTGTCTGACGTGAGCCGCGAACCTGTCGGGCGGCATGAATCCGACGACGCGGTAGGGCTTGTTTTCCTCGCCTTGGGTGTTGAAGAACATGATGGCGGGCGGTCCCACGACGCCGAAGTGCTTGAGCAGCGCGCGATCCTGGTCATCATTGGCGGTCAGATCCGCTTGCAGCAATACCGCGTTGCCGAGCGCCGCCTTGACGGCTGGATCGGTAAAGGTCTGGTGTTCCATTTCCTTGCAGGAGATGCACCAGTCCGCGTAGAAGTCGAGCATCACGGGTCTGCCGGCGGCCTTGGCCTGGGCGAGCGCCTGGCGGAAGCCGTCGAGCCCCTTGACGCGCTGAAACGCCAACCCCTGCTCCGACTGGGCCGCGCCCGGGCCGCTGAACGCGCCCTTGAGCGGTTGCAGCACGTCCCGACCGCCGGCGGCGACGCCGACCATGATCAGCACGCCATAGAGCAGCGTGGCGAAGCCCAGCCCTTTCCAGAGCTGGTGCCATTTGGAGAGCCCTTCCGGCAGGCTGCGCAGCGCGCCCATGTAGACGCCGGAGACGATCAGCAGCAGCGCCCAGAGCAGCATGGAAGCCGGCGCGGGGAGGATGCGCTCCAGCAGCCAGATGGCGACGCCCAGCAGCATGACGCCGAAGATGCCTTTCACGGCTTCCATCCATGCGCCCGCCTTGGGCAGCAAGGTGCCCGCCGATGCGCCGATCAGCAGCAGCGGCGCGCCCATGCCGATACTCAGCGCGAACAGGGCCATGCCGCCCAGCACCGCGTCGCCGGTCTGGCCGATATAGATCAACGCGCCGATCAGCGGCGCGGTGACGCAGGGGCCGACGATCAGCGCCGACAGCAGCCCCATGATGGCCGCGCTGAGAAACTTGCCGCCCTCCTGGTTATTGCTGATGGCGGTGAGTTTCGACTGGATCGAGGCCGGCATCTGCAACTCGTAGAAGCCGAACATCGACAGCGACAGCAGCACGAAAATCACCGCGAAAAGGGTCAGAATCCACGGGTTCTGGAACCAGGCCTGCAAATTGGCGCCGAATAGCCCCGCCAATATCCCAACAACGGTGTAGGCCACCGCCATCGCCAACACATAGGACAGCGCCAGCAGGAAGCCGCGCATCGGCGTGACATTGTC
>DRPO01000202.1 GCA_011330835.1 Gammaproteobacteria bacterium
GTTCCGCATCGGGAGCAGGCTTCCCCGGCGCGATCATAGACATGCAGGTGCTGGCTGAAATAGCCCGGTTGCCCGTCTTCCCGAACAAAGTCCCGGAGCGTCGATCCACCGTAGCGGATCGCCTTGCGCAGCACCTGTTGAATGGAGGTCGCCAGCTTGTCGTGGCGCTGTCGGGAGATCCGCCCCGCGCTCCGGCCGGGATGGATGCCCGCAAGAAACAGCGCTTCGTTGGCGTATATGTTGCCCACGCCGACCACTACCTGGCTGTTCATGATGAACGGCTTGATCGAGACGCGTCTTTGGCGGCTGGCGTTGTGCAGGTAAGCGCCATCGAAATCGGGAGCCAGAGGCTCCGGTCCGAGTTTCGCGAGCAGGGGGTGGTCGGCGGGGTCGCCTTCCCACCACAGCAGCGCGCCGAACCGGCGCGGATCGTGCAAGCGCAGTTGCTTGCCGCCGGAAAGAGTCATCACGGCGTGATCGTGTTTGCGCATCGGCAGTGTGGGATCGGTGATGCGCAGGCTGCCCGACATGCCCAGATGCAGAATGAGGGTTCCGTCGCCAACCTGGATCAGGATGTATTTGCCGCGTCTGCCAACCTGTTCGATGCGTTGTTGCTTCAACAATCGCGGCAGTTTGGGGTCTATTGGCCAGCGCAGACGGGGCTGGCGAATTTCGACGGCGGCGACTGTCTGGCCGAGCAGATGGGGTTCAATGCCGGCGCGGGTTGTTTCGACTTCGGGGAGTTCGGGCATTGTTCAGCGGTCATTCAGTTGGATGGCGGCAGGATCCCGGAGGATCGCGGCGGAAAAGGAGCGGGAATTGACATTGTTTTTCAGTTTCACCTTCTTTTCAATGTAATTCGGCAGCCGTTTTGTGTAGGCTGAATTGCTCTTTGTTTGGACGTTCAGGAGAAACAGACCCATGAATAAGTTGAGCAGCATGATGACAGGGATTTTGATGGCGATGGTTTTTGCCTTGGCCTTCAGTGTACAGGCTTCCGCGGCGACCGTGTGCAAGGGTAAAGCCAAGAGCCAGTGCGCCAGCAACTCGAATTGCAGCTGGGTGGACAGCTACAAGACCAAGACGGGTTCGAAGGTGAGCGGCTATTGTCGCGCCAAGCCGGGCAAGGCCGCGGGCTCCGCCGCTAGCAAGGCGAGGAAAAAGGCGGCCGCGACCCGAAGCGAGGCCGACAGCAAAACCAAAAGCGTGAAGGACAAGGCCCGAAAAAAGCCCACCAAGGCGAAGAAGTCGGTCGACAAGGCCGGGAATTCCGCCAAGAAGGCTAAAAAGTCCGCCAAGAAAAAGGTCGAGAAGGTCGAGAAGAGCTCAAAGTAATATTCCCCGAGGCGGGGAGGTTTTCCCCGCCTTCCAGATCAGGCTGGCCATTCGGCCAGTCCTTGCATTGCGCCGGTAAGAGAAGAATCGCTCCGGTTCCGACCAGGTGCAGAATCCCCCCCCGTGAACCGCCGATACGCCAGCCGCGCGGAGTCTGATTGCCGCCAGTTGATAGATATCGGCCAGCCATTTGTCCGCGCTTCCCGGCGAAAAGGCCGATGCGGCGTCGCTGTTGTTCTCCACAAAGGCGTTTCGGACTTCGGGTCCCACCTCGAACGCCTCGGGCCCGATCGCGGGTCCCAGCCAGCAGATGACTTGATCCGGGGGCGCCGGTATGGCCGCCAGCGCGGCTTCCAGAACGCCCGCCGCCAGCCCGCGCCAGCCCGCGTGCGCGACGGCGATGCTGGAGCCGTCGAGAGCCGAGAAAAATACCGGCAGGCAATCCGCCGTCATGACCGCGCAGACGACCCCTTCCCGATCCGTCCATGCGGCGTCGGCGTCTTCAGCGCCGGATGCGCTGGCGGCGTCGATGACGCGGGTTCCATGCACCTGGTTGAGCCAGACGGGATCTTTCGGAAGGTTCAGCGCTCTTCTCAGAAGCCGGCGATTGCGTTCCACAACGCCGGGATCGTCCCCGACATGCCCGGCAAGGTTGAATGAATCAAAGGGCGGGGCGCTGAAACCGCCCGCTCGCGTCGTCACGACGGCCCGCACCCCGTCAGGCGCGGGCCAGTCGGCGCGGATGAAGGCAGGGTCAGTGATGGGTCGCCTTGGCCGTCGATTCGGGAGAGAAGGCCTCCTCGATGATCAGGCCGCCGCGATGCACCCGCTTGCCGAAGAGCACGCAGCCTCGGGCAAAAGCCTCGGCGGCCTCCTTTTCGCACCAGTCCCATTCGAACGGCGCCGCGTTGACGGGCAGTTGCCAGTGCGCGGTGACATAGACCTCGCCGATCTTGATTTCCACCGTCCAGTCGTGCCAGGGCGGGTTTTCCGGTCGCTCACCGGCGTACTCCTGCTCCAGCAGCCGGCAGTAATTGCCCACCACATCGTCGCCCACCGTCACTTCATTGAGCACGTTCTCCTTCAACACGCAGCTCTCCCAACTGGTATGGGTTTCCGTCGCGGTGGCGAACAGGGATGTCGCCAATCCCTCGGGGGTGACGTTCAGGGACAGCTTGCTGCCCCAGGCGGGTTGAGGTTGGTTTTCTGCGAGACTCATGATGGCGCCCGGTGATAGTGATTCATTGCATCACTTTATCAATTGTGGTTTGGCGTGAACAGGGTATACCTCTCGCGACCAAGAGTACCCCGTTCAGGGTGCGTGGATTTTCGTCGAGAGCAAGGTGTAAAAACGCAGGCATAGTGGTGCTGCGTCAAGTTTTTA
>DRPO01000203.1 GCA_011330835.1 Gammaproteobacteria bacterium
GCTGGAGGTGGGCGGCTGCCGCAAGGGCGCGGTCGTGGCCTTCCGCGACAACACCGAGCGCAAGCGCATGGAGGCGCGGCTGATCAAGGCCGCCACCCGCGACCCGCTGACCAACCTTTTCAACCGCCGCCACTTCGAGCAGTCGCTGGCGCGCGAGGTGAAAAAGATCAATCACGGCTCCGCCGGTACAGGCGCGCTGTTGTACCTCGATTTCGACCAGTTCAAGTATCTCAACGACACCGCCGGGCACGACGCGGGCGACAAACTGCTGGTCGAGGCCAGCCAGCAACTCAGGGAATGCGTGCGCGCCAGCGACGATGTCGCCCGGCTGGGCGGCGACGAATTCGCCGTAATCCTGCGCGCCGTAGACGCCGAGGGCGCGATGCAGATCGCCGAGGCGCTGCGCTCGCGGTTGCAGGACGTGGCCTATATCGCCGAGGATATTTCCTTCAAGCTCAGCGCCAGCATCGGGGTGGCGATGATCGAACCCGGCATGACCGACAAGGATGTGCTGGCCAACGCCGATATCGCCTGCAACATCGCCAAGCGCAAGGGGCGCAATCAGTCCCACCTCTACTCGGCTTCCACCGATATTGATCGCGCCTCGATGAACGAGGAAATCGCCTGGTCGGTGCGCCTCAAGGAAGCGCTGGAAAACGAGGATTTCTTCTTCATGTACCAGCCGATTCTGCCGCTCAACGAGGTCGATTTCGGCGATCTGCCCGGCGAGCCGAACCGGCTCTGGGCCTCGCTGTCCCACCTGCCGGATCACTACGAGGTGCTGATCCGGCTCAAGCACGACAACAACATGATCAGCCCCGCCGCTTTCCTGCCAATGGCGGAGCGTTTCAATCTCATTCAGTACATCGACCTGTGGGTCGTCCGTGAGTCGCTGAAGACGCTGGAACAGCTTCACGCGCAGGGGCGCAGGGCCAGTTTTTCGGTCAATCTTTCCGGCTGCACGCTCAACTCCCCGGACGTGTTGCGCGATATCCGCGCTCTGCTGGCGGAAACCTCGGTGCCGCCGTCCTCGATTGTTTTCGAGATCACCGAAACGGCGGCCATCGACAAGACCGAAGTGGCGCGCGAGTTCATCGAATATTGCCGCAAGCTTGGCTGGAAATTCGCGCTGGATGATTTTGGCGCCGGTTTCAGTTCCTTTTCGCAACTCAAGCGGCTGCCGGTCGATATCGTCAAGGTCGATGGCCAGTTCGTGCAGGATATGTCCATCGACCCCATCGATCACGCCATCGTTGTCGCCATCAACGACATCGCCCATTCCCTCGGCATGGAAACCATCGCCGAATACGTCGAGACCCGAGAAACGCTGGAACTGCTGCGCGAATGCGGCATCGACCATGCGCAGGGCTACTACATCTCCAAACCGCTCAGCGAAATCGACGACCGCGCCGACAGCGCCACGCTGATGTTGCGTCTGGCCGAGCCTTTCAGGCGTTGATGGCTCAAAGGTTGTGCGCCCGCTCACAGACCCTTTACCTGATCATTGGGGCGCGTCTGGTAAACGGCTACAATTCCGTACGGTTTTTACAATCGAGGTGAATGACAGGGGAGCGCCATGAAGAAACGCCTAGTTTTCCTTGCGACAGCATGGTCGGGCTGTTTCCTGACCGCGGTGCTTGGCGCGCCGGGCGGCGCCCAGGCGGCGGATCCCTTTCTTGAAACCATCCAGCAAGAGGTCGATGCCGTCGAGTTGGATACGCGCAATCAGAAGTCCATTACCGGTCGGTCGGTCGCCGCGCCGACAAAGCCTCGTCCCGCGCCGGGCGGCAAGCCCCCCCTGAAGTTTGATATGCCAACCGAGATGTCCCGCGAGGATTTTGAAAATTATCTGCAACGGCGTTATTTCGGCAGTTACGCTTTTTATCGAAAATTGACGAGCGGTAAGCGGGAACGCGTATACCGGGCCTATCGGAAAAATCCCAACATTGAGCTTGTCCGGGTAAAAATCAAACAGATCTACCTCAAGTAAAGGGAGAGTGAGAGCATGATCAGCCGCTTATTTTTTTACCGTCTATTGCTGGTTCTGGCTGTCGCGGGCCTCGGCGCGTCGTCCGCTTGCGCCGATGAAAAAAAGGTTCAACTGGACGCAAGGCGAGACGCTATCGAGACTGTCCACAATGGACAGGTCATCGAGGTGCGTCGCATTCAGGATGTCAATCACGTCATCACTGGTTTTTTCGCGCGCACTTCTCATCCTTGTCCGCCGCATTGCATTGAGCCCATCCAGATAGATCCTCGCGTCAAAACCGTGGGTGAACGGGAGGTGTTCGACTTCATGTCGAATGAAGTGATTAATGGTGCTGGCGTACTGATTGACGCCCGGCTTCCGTCCTGGA
>DRPO01000204.1 GCA_011330835.1 Gammaproteobacteria bacterium
CAGATCCTGCATGCCCCAGAAACAACCGCCCGCCAGAATCGCGTTTTCAACCGCCATGATCATCTCCCACTACTCGAGAAATATATTCTCCATAGCCCTCGGCCTCCATTTGCGCAAGCGGAATGAACCGCAAGGCCGCCGAATTGATGCAATAGCGCAAACCGCCGCGATCTTGCGGCCCATCGGGAAACACGTGCCCCAGGTGGCTGTCGCCATGAGCCGAACGCACCTCGATGCGAATCATGCCATGGCTGGCGTCACGCAATTCATTGATAAATCCATCATCCACCGGCCTGCTGAAACTGGGCCAGCCGCACCCCGAATCAAACTTGTCGCGGGACGTAAACAACGGCTCTCCCGATACAATATCAACATAGATTCCCGGCTCCTCATTATGCAGATATTCCCCCGAGCCTGGCGGCTCCGTGCCATTTTGCTGGGTAACGCGAAATTGCTCGGGGTTGAGCCGCGCAACAGCCTCCGGGTCTTTTTTGTACTGCTTCATCATCCTCGCGCCATCACATCGACCAGTAACTGATATCACGCGCGAGCTCGGAGCGACAAGTTCCATCACACTCACGAGGCCCATGAGGGGATCACGAACATTCGCAAGGCGGCGACCCGGAGCGCCGGCGCCCCTGCTGGCATGGGCGTTGGGGCCGCCAATGATGGACAGCCATTCCAGACGAAAAAGAGAATCCCGGAGCTTTCAGAGGCCGAGCCGGTCGGCGGCGGGTAGCTGGTAGCAGCGCTCGTGGCCGTGAATCGGGCAGGTGAAGGCGAGTTCGGCGGCCTGGAGCTGGAGGTCGGCGCTGGCGTCGTTGCCGTGGAGACGGTCGCCGATGACGGGATGGCCGGCCTGGGCGAGGTGGCGACGGATCTGGTGCTTGCGACCGGTGGCGAGGGTGATTTCGAGCAGGCTGAGGTTGGCGGCGTGATCGTGGGCGAGCAGGCGGGCATGGGTGATAGCGGGTTTGTCGTCGAGGGGAGCGTCGAGGGTCGCGGTGGCGGGAAAACGGCCCCGGACGATGACGCGGTAGCGTTTGTTGATCTGGCGTTCGCGGAACAGGCGCGAGAGGGCGCTGGCGGCGCGGCGGTTGTGGGCGAGCAGGATGAGGCCGGTGGCGGCGCGGTCGAGACGGTGGACGATGACGGTGGCGCGGTTGAGCTGCTGCTCGACGCAGCGGGGCATGGCGCAGTGGTCTCCCCAGCGGGAGCCCTGGGAGAGCAGGCCCCGGGGTTTGCGCCAGACGCTGTAGTCGGTTTCGTCGGCGATGAGCGTGGGCGGTTCGGGGGTTTGAGCGAGGATGGTTTCGTCGTAGTAGAGGCTGAGCCGGTCGCCGGGGGCGAGATTGCGATTGACGCGGCGCAGGCGGCGGGGTTTGCCCGAGTTGGATTGCCGCCAGACAGCGCCTTTGGTCATGGCGGCCTTGATGCGGCCACGGGAGAGTCCAGTCGCTTCGGCGAGGAGGGTGACGGGATCGAGACCGGTGTCGGAGATGAGCAGGTGTGTTTCGATTGGCATGGGGGGAGTCTGTCTGGACGCTTTCCGTGGGTTGGGTTGACTCCGCATTTCTCACAGAATACGCGGATTCTCGCATGATTATTGATTCCACGGTTGGGGGGAGATGTTGGGCTCGTCGCCTCGGGCTCTTCGGGGTCGGATACGCCAATGCCATGAAAAATGACGAAGAGACGTCGAGCGCGTCGTGGGCTCCTTAGCCCAACAGGACGGGGCATCATGCTGCGATGCGCCAAGGGGCTCGTACTGGATCCCGGCGAACGCCGGGATCCAGGGGGGAAATCGCCTGTTTTTCATCGAGTGCAACGCGACTATGGGCGCCTCGCGCGAATACGCCAGTCGTCGCCAA
Organism: Gammaproteobacteria bacterium; assembly: GCA_011330835.1. Taxonomy (GTDB): domain Bacteria; phylum Pseudomonadota; class Gammaproteobacteria; order UWMA-0217; family UWMA-0217; genus HyVt-560. The sequence continues at coordinate 1,872 of DRPO01000204.1, forward strand.
CGGCGCGGATGTCGTCGATGTGCAACGCAACACGATCCCGCATGGCCTCCAGACCGGGCAGGTGGAACAGGCCGCGCCCGGCGTCGCCCATGAGATGCGGCGCCATGTAGACGATGATTTCATCCACCAGGCCGGCTTGCAGCAGGCCGCCGGCCAGCGTCGCGCCGGCTTCGACATGGCATTCGTTGACCTGCCGGCGAGCCAGTTCGCGCAGCACGGCTTTGAGGTCGATCCCGGAGCCAGCCGCTTCGATGGCGATGGTTTCCACCAAAGGGGGGTAAGCGGGCCTTTTGACGCCCGGCGCGTGGAAAATCATGACTTTGTCACAGGTTTGCAGTATCCGCGCATCCACCGGCGTGCGCAGCCGCGAGTCGACAATGGCGTGCGCGGGTTGCGCCGGCTCATCCGCCGCGCCGAGCCAGGCGGCGTCAACGCGCAGGTTCATCGAGGGATTGTCGTCGAGAACGGTGCCGACGCCAGTCAACACGGCGGAGGCGCGGGCGCGCAGCCGCTGTACGTCCAGCCGGGCGGCCTCGCCGGTGATCCACTGGCTTTCGCCGGAGGCCATCGCGGTGCGGCCATCGAGGCTCATGGCCAACTTGACTCGCACCCAGGGCAGTCCGTCGCGCATGCGCTTGATGAAGCCGGGATTGAGCGCGCGGGTTTGTTCGGCCTGAAGGCCGACGGCGGTTTCGACGCCGGCCTCGCGCAGCCGCTCCAGTCCCCGACCAGCCACCAGCGGATTGGGATCTTCCATCGCGGCGACGACGCGGCCCACGCCGGCCCGGATCAGCGCATCGGCGCAGGGCGGGGTCTTGCCGGTGTGGCTGCACGGTTCGAGCGTGACGTAGGCGGTGGCGCCGCGCGCCTTGTCGCCCGCCATGCGCAGGGCGTGAATTTCGGCGTGGGGGCCGCCGGCGCGAATGTGGAAGCCTTCGCCCACCAGTTCATCGCCGCGCGCGATGACGCAACCGACGCGGGGGTTGGGATCGGTGGTGTAGAGTCCGCGCGCGGCCAGTTGGTGGGCGCGCGCCATCCAGCGCTGGTCGGACAGGGAAAAGCTCATGTCGCCGTCAATCGAGATCGATCAGCGGAATCTGGTGTCGCCGAGCCTCGGGCGACAGATCCTGTTCCAGCCGTTCGATGATTTCGCGGAAGGCGTCCATGTCCTCGAAAGAGAGATAGACCGAGGCAAAG
>DRPO01000205.1 GCA_011330835.1 Gammaproteobacteria bacterium
CCCATTGTCCAATATTCCCCACTGCTGCCTCCCGTAGGAGTCTGGGCCGTGTCTCAGTCCCAGTGTGGCTGATCATCCTCTCAGACCAGCTACGGATCGTCGCCTTGGTGGGCCGTTACCCCACCAACAAGCTAATCCGCCGCGGGCCGCTCCGACAGCGATAAATCTTTCCCCCGCAGGGCGTATACGGTATTACCCCAGGTTTCCCTGAGCTATTCCGTACTGCCGGGTACGTTCCCACGTGTTACTCACCCGTTTGCCACTCTACCTCTTCCCGAAGGAAGTTTCGCGTTCGACTTGCATGTGTTAGGCCTGCCGCCAGCGTTCGTTCTGAGCCAGGATCAAACTCTCAAGTTTGAAACCTTCTGCTCGTATCCGGCTTCCTCTTTCGAGTGCCCTTGCGGGCCGAAGCCTTCTACGGTCGCTTTGCGTCTCGACGGGTAACCATGTCACTGTCCCGCTTCCGATGCGAACATCGAAGCGAAACAGCGGTTGGCTATCCGAAACGCAGGAGCGTTCGAGCATTCCTTTCTCTTCCCGTCTTGGCGAACCAATCCGGAAAGACGCCAGGACGCCGCCGCCTGCGTTTCTCTTTCTTTCCTATCGACAATGTCAAAGAGCAGACACTCAAGCGCACCGCCCGGAGTCGCGATATCGAAGCCACTCCATCAATCTTCCGGCGATGCGCTTGGAAGTGTTCCTTGATACAGGACATCGCGGCCGCCAGTCAAGGGGTTTCCCGCCGCCGGCCCGGCGTCCACAACCAAGGTGAGCGGCTATATATGGGCGCCGCCGCCGCCTGTCAACAGCCCGAACGCATCTTTTTGCGCCCGGGCCGAAAAAATGTTCAGGCGCCCCGCAATTTCTCCAGAATCAGGTCGCCCAGCTCGCCGGTGGAGACGATTTTCGCGCCCTCTCTGGCGATGTCGGCGGTGGCCACCCCCTCCGCCAGCGCCTCGGCGATGGCCCGCTCCAGCCTCTCCGCCCATTCCGTCATGCCGAACGAATAGCGCAGCATCATCGCCGCCGACGCGATCATGGCGATGGGGTTGGCCTTGCCCTGGCCCGCGATGTCCGGCGCGGAGCCGTGCACCGGCTCATACATGGCGCGCCGCTTGCCGCTCGCGTCCGCCTCGCCCAGCGACGCCGAGGGCAGCATGCCCAGCGAGCCGGTCAGCATCGCCGCCACGTCGGACAGGATGTCGCCGAACAGGTTGTCGGTGACGATCACGTCGAACTGCTTCGGGCGGCGCACCAGCTGCATGGCGCAGTTGTCGGCCAGAATGTGCTGGAACTCCACCTCCGCGTAATCGGCCTCTTGCACCCGGCGCACCACCTCGTCCCACAAGACGCCGGTGACCATGACGTTCTTCTTGTCCGCCGAATGCACCAGATTGCGCCGCGTCTTCGCCAGATCGAAGGCGACGCGCGCCACCCGCTCCACCTCGTATTCGTGATAAACTTGAGTATCCACCGCCCGCTTGCTGCCGTCGGGCAGGGTGACGATCTCTTTGGGCTCGCCGAAATCCCCCCCGCCGGTCAGCTCGCGCACGATGAGGATGTCGAGACCTTCCACCAGCTCCTTCTTCAGCGACGACGCATCGGCCAGCGCCGGATAGCAGATGGCCGGGCGCAGGTTGGCGAACAGCCCCAGATCCTTGCGCAGCCTGAGCAGCCCCGCTTCCGGGCGCACCTCATAGGGCACGCCGTCCCACTTCGGCCCGCCCACCGCGCCGAACAGCACCGCGTCGGCCGCCATGGCCCGCGCCATGTCGTCTTCGGAAATGGCCGCCCCGTGCGCATCGTAGGCGGCGCCGCCGACCAGCCCCTCCTCCATCTCGAACGACGCGATCCCGGCGTCGTTCATCCACTGAAGAATGGCCTTCGCCTCGGCCATGATCTCCGGCCCGATACCGTCCCCGGCCAGCAGCAGAATCTTGTGGGTGGTCA
>DRPO01000206.1 GCA_011330835.1 Gammaproteobacteria bacterium
AAAGTGGCCTCGTCCATCAGCAGGGAGCGGGCGTGGGGATGGCGCCCGCGCAACTGGTCCAGCATGGCGAAGCCGTGGGTGTCGATATCGCCCCAGTAGTACAGTTCGCGTCGGGCCAGCCACGGGATATCGCGCAAGGCGTCCAGACCATAACCGAGGCCGAAGATTACGAGGCTGTCCGCCAGAGCCGGGAACGCCAGGCCGTTGATGTCATTCTCGGTAATGAACACGCGCCGGGCGGGTGGGTCGAGGCGGCGGAAATCGGCCAGCGGGATGCTCAGATCGGTCAATCCGGCGATGCGTTGGCCGGGGTCGAGCAGACGGAAGCGGATCAGCGGGGGTTTGGCCAGAAAGCCGTAGCGGCGCTCGAACTGACGCGCGCCAACGGCTGCGAGGTCGATGGCGTCGGCGGGCAGCACGATATCCAGCAACTCGCTCAGCAGGGCGCGCCGCGTCTCGATGAATTTGGTGTGCACGCCGGGCAGGTCGATCTGGCGCAGGTAGCAGCCCGGTCGCGGGTGGGCGCGCAGCCAGTCGAGGATGGCGAGCAGACGCGGCCAGTCGTCGGCATGCTCCAGGGCTTTCAATGGCTTGCGTGACAGCCAGTCGAGCAGTTCGGGAAAGCGCTCGCGAACCGGCTCGGCGATGGCGTCGAAGCGTTTGGCTTCCGCCTGCTTGCGAAGCATCGCCAGCGCGACCTCCGGCGTCTCGACGAGGGCCGCGACCGGCAGGCGGTTCTCGCCCAGCTGACGATGACGAATCGTCTTCCATTCCAGTTCATAGCCGTGGCGCGCGCTGCTCTCGCGCAGCGCGGCGATCCAGTCGCGCGCGGCGTCGAATTGCGTGTTCAACTCAGAGGCGGTGGGGTGTTTCAGCGGGATGCGCAGCGGAAACAGCGCGCTCGACGTCTCCAGCCGGTCGGCCAGCAGGCGACCACCGCGCCACAGGCGTTGCAGCCGGGCCGTGACGTGTTCGTGGGCGCCCCATTTGTTCATGACAGCTTAATCTGGCCTCTTTCTACGGCGCGCCTGCTACAATATACCCATCGACAACACGTGGAAAATGTCATGTCTCGACTACATTATGATGTTCCTGACGAACTCGCGCAAAAACTCAAGGAAAAGGCGGAAAGCGTCAACATGTCGGTTTCCAGGTATCTGGCTCAGTTGATCAAGCGGGATATCCAGGATCAATGGCCGAAGGACTATTTCGACTGTTTTGGCGGCTGGCGGGGAGATCATCTGGAGCGACCTAAACAGGGGGAATATGAACAGCGCATGAGTTTCGATTGATGTTCCTGCTCGACACCAACCTGTGCATACGCATCCTGACGACTCCCGCGCCCCACTTGCAACGAAAATTCAAAATGCACTCGCCTGACGAAATTGCGTTATGCAGCATCGTGAAGTCCGAATTGCTGTACGGCGCGCGACACAGCCAGCAAGTCGAGGCCAACCTGCAACTATTAAACAAGTTCTTCGCACCCTTGAGGAGTCTTTTTTTCGACGACCGATGCGCGGAAGAAGCTGGCCAGATTCGCGCCGATCTGGCGGCGCGGGGCCAACCCATTGGCCCCAATGACCTGCTGATTGCAGCAACAGCACGCGCTCACAATGCCATTCTGGTCACCCATAACATTCGAGAATTCTCACGCGTCGCTAACCTGAACTTGGAAGATTGGGAAGAAGAGTATTCGTGACGCCCTCGGCTACACGACTCGCCGCGCCTCCCGTTCGGCCCGGTACTCCTCGATGCTGAGGTTGCGCAGCATGGACTCGCGGCCCTGGTCGTTGTGGACGAAGCCGACGCTGGCGACGAAGGGTTCGATGATGTGGATCTTCTGCAGCGGGGTGACGATGAGCAGTTGCAGGCGCAGTTTGCGGAACAGTTCGAGGGCGTAGCGGGCGGATTCGTCGGAGCCGCGACCGAAGGCTTCGTCGATGACGACGAAGCGGAAGCTGCGCGAGCGCCGCTCGCCCCATTCGAGGCCGAACTGGTAGGCGAGGCTGGCGGCGAGCACGGTGTAGGCGAGTTTTTCCTTCTGGCCGCCGGATTTGCCGCCGGAGTCGCTGTAGTGTTCGTGTTCGCGGTCGTCCTCGCGCCAGCGTTCGGAGGCGGAAAAGACGAACCAGTTGCGCACGTCGGTGACCTTGCGCGTCCAGCGCCGGTCGAGGTCCGTGCTGCCTTCGCGGCCGCGAAAGCGTTCGATGATGGCCTTGACCTGGAGGAATTTGCTCTCGGAGTATTGTTCGTCGTCGGATCCGGTGAGGCTGCCTTCGGTGCAGGCGCGCAGGTCGTGCTGGAAGTCGCGGATGTCGGCGTCGGGGTTGGGGCGCGCTTCGAGGCGGATGTAGCGGCCTTCGTTGTAGTCGATCTGGGTCAGCGAGTCGTTGATGTGTTCGATGCGCTCGGTGATGGTCTGACGTTCGCGCGCGAGCTGGGACTGGAAGTTGGCGACCTCGCGGATGGTGTTTTCGTTGAGCAGTTCCTTGAAGCGGCGCTCGAAGCCGGGCAGGCCGTCGCGCTTCAGTTCGTCGAGCATGTCGCGGTAGGCGTCGGCGGCTTCGATGGCGGCGTCCACCTCGTCGGTCTCCAGCGGATAGTCGCGGCGGTAGTCCTGCATCGCCTTGACGATGCGCTCGGCCAGGGCGCGCAGGCGCTTGTCGGCGGCGTCGATGCGCGCTTGCAGCCAGTCGCGCATGTCCTTTTCGCGGTTGTCGCAGGATTCCACGGTGAGGCGGTGTTCGCCGAGCGCCTCGGCCCGGAGCGCCTCCAGTTCGGCGAAGCGGGCCTCGCGCTCCTCTGGCGGGAGCGCGTCGCGTTCGCTTTGGGCAGCGTCGAGCTGGGCCTCGGCGAGGCGTTGCTTTTCGGCGTTCTCGGCCTGCTGGCGCAGCAGTTCGTCGCGCTGGCGTTCATGGTTGCGGATCTGGCGTTGCAGGCGGTCGAGCTGTTCGGTCAGGGTCTTGAGGCGGTCGGAGGAGGCCTCCAGTTCGCGGCGCTCCAGTTCCAGCGCGTCGATGCGGCTGGCCAGCGGTCGCCAGTCGATGTCGTCGAAAGCGGGGATGCCGTCGAGACGCACCAGCCGGTCGCGGCGCTCGCGCAGGGCCTTTTGCTGTTGCTGGACGCCGGCGATGGCCGTGGCCAGATCCGCCATCTGGATCTCCAGGCGGGAGGCGCGCGCTTCCAGCGCGGCGATCTTGTCCTCGTTGCTCCAGCCGAGCACGTAGCGGCCGCGGTCATCGATGGCGTGGCGGTCGTCCTTCTCGTGGCGCTGGCCGCCGGACTTGATCTGCCCGGCGCGGGTGATGGCGCGCTGCTCGCGGCGGAAGGCGGCCAGATCGGCGCAGCAGGCGTAGTCGAAGCGCCGCGCCAGTTCGTTCTCCAGCCAGGCGTAGAAGTCGGACTCGGGACGAATCGCCAGCTTGCGCGCCAGCGAATCGGGATGCAGGTTCGGCGCGCCGATGCGCGCGGATTGGCGCACGCGGTAATAGACCAGCCGGCCGCCCAGGTGGGTGCGATCGACCCAGTCGGCGACGGCGGCGTAGTGCGCCTCCGGCACCAGCAGCGACAGGGCGAAGTTGTGCAGCACGCGCTCGGCGGCGCCTTCCCAGTCCCGCGCCTCCTCGCGCACCTGGATCAGCTCGCCGGCGAAGGGCATGGCCTCGGGATCGACGCCGATGGCCTGACACAGCGCCTCGCGGATGGCGATCTGGCGCTGGTCGATATTGCTGCGGCGCTGGCGCAGGGACTTGAGTTCGCTTTCGATCTCGGCGTGCTGATCCTTGAGCCGGCGCAGTTCGACGCCGGATTCGGTCCAGCGGTTCTGCAGCGCGCTCTCCTCGTCGGCGAGCCCGTCCAACAGCTCCCGGGCGCGCTGGCGGTTGGCGACGAAGCCGTCGGCGTCGCGCGGGATCGGCAGCTCCAGCTCGCCGGCCAGCTCGGCGTAGCGCTCGGCGTTCCGCTGGCGGCGCTGCTTCTCGGCGGCGTGGCGCTGGAGTTCGGCGGCGATGGCTTCGAGCCGGTCGCCGCCGCTGCGGGCGATGTCCTGGTTCAGCGCGTCGCGACACGCGGCCAGCTCCTGACGCTGCTGGTCGGCCTGGGTCAACTTCGCCGCCAGTTTCTCCGCCTCGGCGTTCAGATGCCCGAGGCGTTTCTCCAGCAGACCCGCCTTGAGCGAGGCGAACCAGGGGCGCAGGGCGTCGCGCTGGCGGCGCAGCGCGGCGGTCTCCTCGACCAGTTCGGCGTGGCGCTCGCAATCCGCCACCAGCGGCGTCAGGCGCTCGACCTGGCGCTTGGCCTTCAGCACCGCCTCGTGGGCGCGGTTGAGATCGTCGAAATGGTGGATCAGGTTGTCGATGCGACCGGCCACGTCGAAACCTTCGAGCATGTGTTCGCGCACGAACGCGGTCAGGTTGCCCACCGATTTCATCGATACCGTCTGGTGGAACAGCTCCAGCGCCTGCTCGCTGGCGATGCCGAAGCGGCGGCGAAAGGCCGCGCCATAGGGTGGAAAACTGTCGAACAGCTCGATATGCGACCGCCCGCGCAGCCGCTTGCGCAGACGGGCGATGTCCTGGCCGAAACCGGCGAAATCCTCGGCGATGGTCAGCGGCAGATCGGCGACCACGTAGAACCGGCTCGGCTGCGCCTTGGGATCCTTGCTCCAGAACACCTGCGCAAGCGTCACCGTCTGGTCGTAACCGGCGTTGTGGAACACGCCGAGCAGCACCGAATAGCTGTTGTGGTCGCGCAGCGCCACTGGTTTCGAGGCCAGGCCCACCTCGTCGCGCGCCGACTTGTAGTAGCCCAGCACATAGGAGCGCAGATCGCGCTCGCGCGCCTCGGCCCCCGCCGCCTTGTTGTAGGCCACCCGGTGCGCCGGCACCAGCAGCGTCGTCACCGCGTCCACCAGCGTCGACTTGCCCGAGCCGATGTCGCCGGTCAGCAGCGTGTTGTCGCCGGCGGCGTCCAGCGTCCAGACCTTCTTGTGAAAGGTGCCCCAGTTCAGCACCTCCAGCCGTTGCAGCCGGAAACCGGCGTGGGCTTCGTCGGCGCTAAAGTCGAGCCGGGCCGGTTCGTCGGGAAAGAGGTCGGGGTTTGCTGCCATGGGGGGAAT
>DRPO01000207.1 GCA_011330835.1 Gammaproteobacteria bacterium
CGCCGCCGAAAGTCGAAATGGATCGCGCCGGCGGGGGGCGACGCAATGCGCTCGGGCAATAACCGAATGATGGACAGCGCGGTGACCGATTTGCCGCTGCCGGATTCGCCGACCAGGCAGAAGGTTTCGCCGCGCTGGATGGCGAAGCTGACGTCATCGACGGCCTTGATCTGCTTGCCGCCGGATTTGAGCCAGGTTTTCAGGCCGTCGACTTCGAGCATGCTCATTATTCTTCCACCGTGCTCAGATGCGGGTCGATGGCGTCGCGCAGGGCGTCGCCGATCAGGTTGTAGGCGAAGACCGTGAAAAAGATCGCGCCGCCGGGGAAGACGGCCATCCACCAGTTGAAGGAGGAGAAGCGCACCGCCTGGAAGAGCATTTGCCCCCAGGAGGGCGCGTCCACCAGGCCGAGCCCGAGAAAGCTCAGCGTCGCTTCGGCCAGGATCGCGGAGGCGACGCCGAAGCTGGCGCCGACCAGCACGGGGGCGACGCCATTGGGCAGCATGTGGCGGAACAGAATGGAGCCCAGCGGCAAGCCGGCGGCGCGCGCGGCCTGCACATAGTCCTGATCGCGCAGTTTGAGAAATTCGGCGCGCAGGTAGCGGGTATAGCCGGTCCAACTCGTCAGCCCGATAATGACCATCATGATGTAGAGATTGCGCCCGAAAAAGGCGACGAAGGTGAGCAACAGAAACAGCGTGGGAATGGCTTCGAATATTTCCACCACGCGCATGCCGATAATATCGAACAGCCCGGAAAAATAGCCCATCAGACCGCCGATGAATACGCCGATCACCAGGGCGATGCCGGTGGCGACGAAGCCGATGCTGAGCGCGACCCGCGAGGCGTGAATCATGCGGCTGAGAGTATCGGCTCCGTTTTCCTCGGTGCCAAACCAGTGCTCCCTGCTGGGCGGCTGGAAGCCGGTGTCGCCCCGGTCGCGCTGGTAATCACGAGGTGAATAGGGAACCAGTGTATAAATAACCTCGTCATACTGGGCCGCCTGTTCACGGTATTGTTCGTAGATCTCGATGGTGCGCGGTTTCAGCGCGGCCTTGCCGATCAGCGAGGCGATGAGGATGATCGCCAGCAGGCCGAGCAGGCGCTGGCCAAAACGCAACGGCAGCGACCACAACAGCAATGCGCCGAAGAACGCCGCCAGCCAGCCGATGTCGGCCCAGGTCAGCCCTTGCAGCAGCGGACTGTAGCCGTGGCCGCCAACGCTGACCCACAGCGGGCGGCTGTTGGCGAGGAAGGGTGCGAATACGGCCACCACCGCCAGCAGCGCGATCCAGGCCGCGCCGATGCGCGCGCTCCAGCGCGAGAAGGTCTTGCGCAGCAGGCGCGCGGCGTAGCCTTCGTGGCGGTTCTCGGCTTTTTGCAGGCTAGTCATAGCTCACCCGGGGGTCGGCCGCGGCGTACAACAAGTCGGCGAGCAGGTAGCCCACCAGGGTCAGAAAGCCGGAAATCAGCGTAATCGACAAGACCATTTCGCGGTCGCGGCCCTTGACCGCTTCGACCGCCAGCTTGCCCATGCCGTCGATGCTGAACAGGGTTTCGACGATGACCGATCCGCCCAGCAGGCCGGGCAGCAGCGCCGCGAAGACGGTAATCAGCGGCAGCAGGCTGTTGCGAAACACATGCGCCCACAACACTTCTTTTTCCGGAACGCCCTTGGCGCGCGCGGTGCGGGCGTAATCGGCCTGGAGATTTTCCAGCACCGCCGAGCGCGTCAGCCGGGCGAGAAACGCGAAGCCGCCGTAGGCCAGACAAAACACCGGCAGCACAAGGTGCCAGAGGCGGTCCAGCAGAAAGCCGCGCACGAATCCGGACGCGCCCCACTGCGCGCCGAGCGCGCCGCCGAGACAGAGCCCGAAAAAGGCGAAGGCGACCAGCCGCAACGCCGGGTAATCGCTGCCCGCAGTGGCGTAGAACACACCGCCCAGCAACAGCGCCGTCCAGAACCAGGCGACCCAGGAGAATTCGTGCGGCAAGGCGTCAATCATCCCCGTCGCGCACAGCAACCCGACCAGCACCGCCACGATAATGCGGCCCGTGCGGTTGCGCCATTGGGCCAGCGCCGCGCCGGCGGCAAAGCCGGCGAGCATGCCCCCCAGCAGCCGGGCGACATCGGCGAAACGCTCCCAGTGCGGCAGAAACGGCATCCGCGCGGCCTCCAGCGAACTCAACCCGCTGGGCGGGAACCAGTGCCAGTATTGTTCCGAAGCGAAAAAACCGATCAGCAAGACGCCGGTGAGCATGGTCGGAATGGACCACAGGGCCAGCATGACAATGGAGGAGGTGATATCGAAGCGCCCTCCCCGGTCGGTCGCGGCGCGCACGCCGACGGCGATGGAGATGAGATAGATAATGGGAATGGTCAGGACATTGAGCAGCAGCGTGATCGGCACCCGTTCGGCCAGGATCTGGCTGACCGGACGGCCATAGAGAAAACTCTCGCCCAGGTCGATGCCCTTGCGCCAGGAAAAACGTCCCAGCGTTCCCTCCTCGCTGACTTCGAAACCGATCGGCGAGACATTGTTCAGCCAGCGCAGATATTGCACCGGCGCGGGCTTGTCCAGCCCGTAACGCTTGTTGTAATAGGCTTCCAGCGCCGCTTTTTCCTGCGGGTTCATGCCGAAATCATCGACCAGCGATTGCGCGGTAATGCCGCCGGGCGACAGCGCCATGGTCGCGAACACGACGATGGTGATGCCGAGCAGCGTCGGAATCATCAATAACAAACGGCGCAGGATATAGCTGAGCATCGCGGGCGGGCCGGGCCGTTACTGGTATTTTTGCAGCTTCGCCGGCACGTACCAGCCAATCGGCGTTTCGGAAATGTTCAGGCCGGTCAGCAGCACCTCGACGTTGTGCATGCGCTTGTCCACCAGCACCAGCGACTTGCCGCGCGTCAAAAAGGTATAGGGCTGATCCTCGTAGAGAATCCGTTCGACTTCCCGCCACAGCGGCATGCGTTTTTCCTCGTCGACCTCGGCGCGCGCCTTTTCGATCAGCTTGTCGAGCTTCGGATTCTTGTAATTGACGAAATTGTCGCCATTGTTCTTGGCCTGGTCGCTATGAAAAATCTGGTAGGGATCGCTTTCCAGCCCGCCGGACCAGCCGAGGCTGATGGCTTCGAAATCCTTTTTGTCGAGCAGGTCGAGCATCACCGACCATTCCGTGGGGCGCGGATTCATCTTGATGCCCGCGCGGGCGTAGGAATCCTTGAGAAACAACGCCAGCGTGGTGTACTGCTCGTTGCCCTGCGGATAGACCAGGTCGAATTCGAAAGGCTTGCCCTGGGCGTCTTCGAGCACGCCGTCGCCATCGCGGTCTTCATAGCCAGCCGCCTTGAGCAGCGCCTTCGCCTTTTCCAGGCTCGGCTTGCGCGGCTTGAGTTCCGGCGCATGCTGTTTCGTTTTCGGGCTGAACGGACCGACCGCCGGCTCGCCATAACCGAGCATGATCTCGTCGACGATGCGTTGCTTGTCGGTCAGCCAGGTCATCGCCTGACGCACGCGCTTGTCGGCGAAGCGGGTTGGCTTGCCCTGGCGTTGTTCGTTCCAGCCGATATAGCGGTAACCGGCGGTGGGCGGCAGATATTCGAAATTGAGGCTTTTCGCCATCAGGCGCTTGTCCTTGAGCAGGTTGCGCTTGTACTCGCGCGGCTGCGCGCCGTAAACGTCGATCTCGCCATTGCGGTACGAGGTGAGCCGCGCCGTTTCGTTTTCGATAAAGCGCCACACCAGCCGGTCGAAACTCGGCTGCACCGGGCCCCAGTAGCGCGGATCGCGCTCCAGCTCCACGGAGCCCTTGTCCGGCGTCCAGTTTTCGGGATCGACGACCCGATAGGGGCCGGAGCCGAACAGCAGCCCCTTGGACTGGTTGAAGGCTTCCGGGTCTTTCAGATAACGCCCATAAAAGTGCTTGGCGAGAATGCTCATGCCGCCGGCCAGCGACAGGCTGTTGAAATACGGCTCCTTGAAATGGAACACCACCTCATGCGGGCCGGTGGCTTCCACGGAAGCGATCTTTTCATAATAGGCGCGCTCGCGGGGCGCCTTGATCACCGGGTTCATGATGAACGCATAGGTAAACGCCACATCCTCGGCGGTCAACGGCTGGCCGTCCGAGAACCGCGCCTCGGGGCGCATCTGAAATGTGAACGTCAGCCCGTCGTCGCTGACCGACCAGCTTTTCGCCAGCAGCCCGCGCCACTCCAGCGTTTGCGGATCGCGCACCAGCAGGGATTCCAGCACGAAGCCCTGCACCGTGCTGGCGTAGACATCGGAAGACACCAGCGGCGTCATCGTCTTCAGCGGGCTGGCGAAGGCCTGCACCCGCCAGTCGCCCTCCGCGTAGTCCGGGCGGCGGCTCACCTCCAGCGAGCGCTCGAACGCTGATTTGAAAGCGGAGTCCGAGGGGCTGGACGGCGCCGCGCCAGCCGTATTGACCGCCAGCTCGCCCGAATCCAGGCGGCGCTGCAACCGGGTGTAGTTCTCCCGCAGCTTGCGGATGTCCAGCGACTGCTCCCGCAGGGCCGTTTCCATGCCCGCCAGCTTTTGCCACTGACGGTCGATCATGTACATCGTCGTCAGCAGGACGATCAGCAGGATGAACAGTGCCAGAAAGAAGAAAAAATCCTTGATGCTGAAGCGGTTTTCCATGACAACCCGAAATGACTGAATCAGCGGCACAGGGTATCAAGTTAACCGGAATCAATGAAGCGTCCGCCGGTGGCCGGGATATTCGCCGGGATGGATCGACGTGATTGCGGCCAGGGTGTTGGGCTGGCGACCTTTGTTTCGCTTGCGCGAAACGGGCCGGCAGGATGCCGGCGCTCCCAGGGGGGGCTTGGGAGAGCGCCGGGATCCAGAAACCCAGCCGCTCGCCGGATCAGTTTACAATCTATTCACCTTCCGGCGTCGGACGGTTATGATTACCCGATCCAATGACAAACCAAAGGAGCTTCGAATGGGATTTCTCGCCGGAAAACGCGCCCTGATCGTCGGCGTCGCCAGCAACCGTTCCATCGCCTATGGCATCGCCCAGTCGATGAAACGCGAAGGCGCCGAACTGGCGTTCACCTATCAGAACGAGCGGATGAAAAGTCGCGTTGAAAAAATCGCCGGCGAGTTCGACTCCGATATCGTCGTGCCCTGCAACGTCGAGAGCGACGACGAAATCGAGGCGGTTTTCGAGCACCTCGACGACTATTGGGATCACCTCGACATCCTGGTGCACTCGGTGGCCTTCGCGCCCAAGGAGTTGCTGGAGGGCGACTATCTGGACAACGTGACCCGCGATGGCTTCCGCACCGCGCTGGACATCAGTTGCTACAGTCTGGCCGCGCTGGCCAAGGCGGGACGGGAAATGATGCAGAACCGCAACGCGGCGATCCTGACGCTTTCCTATCTCGGCGCGGTGCGCGCCATGCCCAGCTACAACGTCATGGGTCTCGCCAAGGCCTGCCTGGAGGCCAATGTCCGCTATCTGGGCTACACCCTCGGCCCGGAAGGCACCCGGGTCAACGCCATTTCCGCCGGACCGATCCGCACGCTGGCGGCTTCCGGCATCGGCAATTTCCGCAAGCTGCAAAACGAAGTCGCGGAACAGGCTCCGCTGCGCCGCAATGTGACGATCGAGGAAGTCGGCGACGCCGGCGCTTTCCTTTGCTCCGATCTGGCCAGCGGCATTACCAGCGAAATTCTGTATGTCGATGGCGGTTTCAGCACCGTTGCCACCGCTGGTTGAGCAAAGGAGCGCTTTCCCCCGGAATATCGCTCCCGAGCTTCTCGTTCCTCTGTATCCCCACGAAAGACCGGGATACAACTCGCTCAGCCCCCCTCCCGCCGCAGCCAATATATTCACATAATTTCACATTCCAACACCCCCATTTACGCGGCGGGGATTGTGTGTCCATCACAACCGCATTGTTGTATTTTTATGATTATTCAGCGCACTAACGTTTGACAGTTCAATTGGTTTGACAAAATCCGACCGCAAGTCAGATGGTGAATCCAGTCATTAAACGGGCTGATTTTTCCGACGAAAGCGCTATACTTCCCTCCGTTCGCTGCTCAATGACTACCTTGGGAGTTCCGTCATCAGAGCGCGTTCCTCAGGAATCAGAACTGAAACGCCGGACGCTCATGGATCGTCCGAGCGCCGGCGGAAGTTCACCGCGTCATTACAAGATATCAATATCAATGAATGCACCAACGGTTTTCGTCGTAGACAACAACCCCGAAGTATGTTCCACCATCCGGCAACAGATCGAATCCCTCTACCTCCCCGTTGAGACCTTTTTGTCCGGCAATGCTTTTCTTGCCGAATATTCGATCTATCGCGTCGGCTGCCTGCTGGTCGATCTGCACATGCCGGGAATGGATGGTCTCGAACTGCAACGTCGGCTCAACGAATGCAAATATCGGCTGCCCGTCATTTTCATGACCTCCCGGGGCGACATCCGCTCCGCTGTCAGGGCGATCAAGGGCGGAGCCATGGACTACCTGGAAAAACCGCTGTCAATAGAGCAACTCGAACCCATGCTGCAAAAAGCCCTGAAACTCGATCAGAAAAGGCAGCAGGCCAGACTCAAGTCAGCGGCGATAAAAGCGCGCGTCGACAATCTCACCCCGCGCGAGCGACAGGTGCTCAATCTGGTCGTTCACCAGCAAACCAATAAAAATATCGCCAGAAACCTGGGCGTCAGCATTAAAACCGTTGAGTTTCATCGTTCGCGGGTCATGCAGAA
>DRPO01000208.1 GCA_011330835.1 Gammaproteobacteria bacterium
CCCCATTTAGGGCGCGCATCTTTTCGCCGATAGCTGCGTTGTAAAAACTTGCCATAGCCCCACTATGCCTGCGTTTTCACGCCTTGCTCTCGACGAAAACCTACGCACCCTAAATGGGGTATTCTTGAACGCAAGAGGTATACCTGAGTGAATCCATCTGACGGTCCGACTGACAAAGGCGCCTGGCGAGGCAGGGCGAGCGAAAGGGAGGGGTTCGGCTTCAAGCGGTCAACTGATCCGATCCACGATGTAATCGGCGATGTCTCTCAGCACGTCGGCGTTGTCGTCGAATCCGGCGAGGCAGTCGAGGGCTTCGGCGTGCAGTTGACGGGCGCGTTCTTTCGAGGCCTGGAGGCCCAGCAGTTCGGGGAAGGTGGGTTTGTTGAGCTGCTGGTCGGCGCCGGATTGTTTGCCGATGACGTTGGTGTCGCCGATGATGTCGAGAATGTCGTCGCGGATCTGGAAGGCGAGGCCGAGGCATTTGGCGTAGTGTTCCAGCGCGCGGCCCTGTTCTTCGTCGAGGTTTTCCGCGTTGCGGACGGCCATGGCGACGGCGGCGTGGATCAGCGCGCCGGTCTTGTGAATGTGCATGGCTTCGAGTTCGGCGATGCTGAGGGTTTTGCCGGTGGCGGCGAGGTCGACCGCCTGGCCGCCGGCCATGCCGCGCGAGCCGGCGGCCTGGGAGAGGATGCCGATCATTTCCAGCCGGATGGCGGGGTCGGGGGTGATTTCGTCGTCGTGGCCAAGGACGTGGAATGCGAGGGTTTGCAGCGCGTCGCCGGCGAGTACGGCGAGGGCTTCGCCGAATTTCTTGTGGCAGCTTGGCCGACCGCGACGCAGGTCGTCATCGTCCATGCAGGGCAGGTCGTCGTGGATCAGGGAGTAGGCGTGGATCAGTTCGATGGCGCAGGCGACGCCGTCGAGTCGCTCCAGCGGCTGTCCGGTCGCCATGCCGGTGGCGTAGACCAGTAGCGGGCGCACGCGCTTGCCGCCGCCCAGCGCCGAGTAGCGCATGGCCTCGTGCAGGTTTTGCGGGTAGCGGTTGATGCTGGGGATCCAGTGATCGATGGCTTGTTCCACCCGCTTCTGGCAGCCGGGCATGATGTCCTGGAGATGGGTCATTCCGCGTCCGCGTCGAAGTCCGTGAGTTGGTTGTCCTTGCCGAGCATCTTGACCTTGAGTTCGGCGTTTTCCAGCAGGCTTTGACAGTGGCGCGTCAAGGTCATGCCGCGTTCGTACTGTTTCAGGGAGTCTTCCAGGCTGAGGTCGCCCTGTTCCATCTTGTCGACCAGGGCTTCCAGTTCGCTCATCGCGGTTTCGAAGTCGGGCAGTTTTTCCTTGGCTGGCTTGCTCATCATTGGATCTTGCAGTGGGAAGCTGTGTAACCTACGTGAGATGTTTCATGCAATCAAGAACCAGAACGGGGAATTTCCGGAGGCGGGAAGTTTGACGCTGGCGCGCGCCGATTGGCCGCTGGCCGGAGGGGGCGCGCCGCCCGCCGCCACGATCCGGGAGCGTTGCGAGGATTTTCGGGTTATCGAGGCGCCGTTGCTGGAGCCGTCCGGCGAGGGCGAGCATCTCTGGGTTTGGATTCGCAAGACGGACTGGACGACGGCCGCGGTGGGCGATTGTCTGGCGCGCTGGGCGGGCGTTGAGCGCCGCGGGATAGGCTGGGCGGGCAGGAAGGATCGCAAGGCGGTGACCGAGCAGTGGTTCAGCATTCATCTGCCGGGACGGACGGATCCCGATGTCGATTGCGTCTGGCCGGCGGGGATCGAGTTGCTGGCGTTGCGACGCCATGATCGCAAGTTGCGCGCGGGCATGCTGGCAGGGAATCGGTTCCTGCTCCGGGTGCGTCATCTGCGCGGCGAGCGGGAGGAGGTGGAGCGTCGGCTGGAGAAAATACGGGAAGAGGGGGCGCCCAATTATTTCGGCCCCCAGCGTTTCGGGCGGCGCGGCGACAATATGCGGCAGGCCTGTCAGTTCTTGCTGGGCGGCAAGAGGATTCGCGGGCGCGCGCTGCGCTCGACGCTGATTTCGGCGGCCCGGAGCTGGATTTTCAATGAGCTGCTGGCGGCCCGCGTTCGCGACGGCAGTTGGCGGCGACCCGTGCGAGGAGATGTGTTGATGCTGGAGGGCTCGCATAGCGTGTTTCGTTGCGAGGCGGTGGATGAGACGATCCTCGCTCGCGCGGCCTCCGGCGACCTGCGGGTGACCGGGCCCTTGCCGGGCGATGGGGGCATGCTGTCGGATGCGCCAGTCGAGCGGGAAGTGCTTCAGGCCTGGGACGATCTGGTTGGCGCGTTGGCGGCTCGGCGCGTCAAGGCGGACCGCCGTCCGTTGAGCGTCACGCCGCGCGACCTCGAACTGCGCTGGCTGGATGATGAATCCTTCGAACTGTCTTTCGAGCTGCCGCCGGGCGCCTATGCGACTTCAATCTTGCGCGAGTTGGTGACGTTTGAGCAGAACATATAACGCCCCCACGCCGCCGTCATGTCGCGGCGCGGAGCAAAAGGCCAGCACATCGCCATAGTGACGCAGCCAGGTGTTCAGACGGGACTTGAGCACCGGCTCGCCGTTGCGCGAGCGTTGTCCCTTGCCATGGATGACGCCGACACACCGCCAGCCTTCGCGGCGCGCCTCGTGCAGAAACGTCGTCAGATGCTTGCGGGCCGCGGTCGCGGTCAGTCCGTGCAGGTCGATCTCCGCCTCGCGCCGGTATTCTCCCCGCTTGAGCTTGCGCATCACGCGATGCTGAATGCCCTCGCGCCGGAACTCCAGGTACTCTTCCGGACGCACCTCTTCGGCAAAGCCGTCGTGGCTCAGCAGATTGTCCATGACCCGCTTGTCGTCTATTTGCCGTTGCAGCGGCCTCGCGGGCGGCTTGGGTTTGGCGCCTTGACGCCGCTTGCTGACGACCGGACGCACGTCGCCAACCATGCGGCGGAAGAGGTCGCTGTCGGAGGCGTTGTCGTCGTGTTCGGTCATCGTTGTGGAGCTGTTTTTGATTCCGGTAGTCAGGCCTTTTTCCCATGGCCTCCCAATCCCGGATCTCATGCACCAGGTAATTCCCTGATAAAACTATGGATGCTCGGCGCGTGATTTTCGCGCCTCCAGCCATTTTTTTAGTGATTGTTGGCTTTCTCCCGAAGGTTTTCCCGCCAACAAGCCCTCAACGCTAATATCCTCGTCGAGATCTTCCCAGTGAATGCCATGCCCACCGCCAATAAAGCGCCAGTTTCTCCTTTCATCGGATTTTGCATGGCTCAACCGGGGATACCAGGCGGTTGGGACCGACAGGGTGCGACCGTCGCTCAGATCAACGCTCAGGGTGTCGTCAGTTACGGTAACGTTGTTAATGCTGGGAATCTCGATGTCAATCGCTAAAGTAGTCATTCCAGGCCTCTATCATGTGTTCGCGTTTGTTATTGATGATCTTGATGATTGTCGATATCTCCGATCGGCTAAATCTCCCACTGCCGCACAAACGCACCGGGTCGAGCCATACCTTGGCAAGTTTATCATCCCTTTCGATATGTACATGAGGCGGTTCCCCCAAGTCCCCGGAATAAAAGAAAAAGCGATAGGGATCGTGTCGTAGTATTGTAGGCATTTCATGCTTTGGATGTGATTTAAATCGAACCTTGGC
>DRPO01000209.1 GCA_011330835.1 Gammaproteobacteria bacterium
TATACCTCTTGCGATTGAGAATACCCCATTCAGGGCGCGTGGATTTTCGTCGAGAGCAAGGCGTAAAAACGCAGGCATAGTGGCGCTACGTCAAGTTTTTACAACGCAGCTATCGGCGAAAAGATGCGCGCCATGAATGGGGTATTCTCAATCGCAAGAGGTATACCCTGAGCATGGACCTTAAAACCCTTTTCGGCAAATCAGGCAAAAGCGCCAACCCCCGCGTGGCGCGCGAACGCGACGCGCAACAGGCGCTGGCCGCAACGGCCCTGCTCGACATCACCGAATTCCAGCTGTTTCAGCTTGCCTGGCAACGCTGGTATGGCGAGCCCGTCTCCGAGAAAAAAATCGAACGCTGGTTCATCCCCTACATGTTCGACGGCATCGTCCCGATCTGGGTGCGCCAATTCGCCCAACCGCCCGTCACCCGGGGAACCGCCAAGTTCGGACGCATCGTTCTTGTGTTACTGTTCGCCATCGTCGCCCTGCTCGTCTGGCGCGCCGAAATCGCCGCCACCCTGCTGGGCAATATCACTGGTTGCTACTTTCCACCCTGCTACTGACATGAACTGGCCCGACTCCCAACTTCTCAATATTCTCTTCGTCGCCATCACCGGCTTCATCGCCTGGCACGGCATCAGCTATCGCGACCAGAACGGTGAACGGGAATGGGGGCATTTGCTTTTCGGCTGCATCGCCCTGCTGTTCTGCCTGAGGGTGCTGCTGACTGATATTCTTGGCGTACGGTTTTAACCCGGATTTCTCACAGGATACGCGGATTCTCGCTTGGTCTTTGATTCCACAGCGGATTTTCTTCTTTCGGAAAGACAACCAGTATTCCGCTCAATCAGAAAATCCACTGTGAAATCAAATCCCTGCGCGAGAATTCCGCGATCCCGTGAGAAATCCGGGTTAATCCGGATTTCTCACGGGATGCGCGGATTGAAAATATTTGCCACTCCATCCGTAGGCCTGATAAGCCGAAGGCGCATCAGGCGTTGCTGACGGCAATCTCACTGCCCGATGCGCCTTTGGCTTATCGGGCCTACCGGCTTGCGCGCCATGGATTGAGCACCGCCGCCCCGGTTGGCCTGAAATCGCGAACGTTCCGCGTGACAACCGTCATGCCGCGCTCGATCGCGGTGGCGGCAATCAACGCGTCGCGCTCGGACTTCCGATCGGGGATGTGCAGACGCGCGCAACATCGGGCGATTTCCTCGTCAACAGGCAAGATCCTTCCCGCGAAGCTCGGCATGACCTGCTGATCCATCCAGGCGCGCAACGCGACGCCACTGGTCGGGTCGCGCCGCTCCATCGCCAGTACACCCATTTCCAGTTCCATAACGGTAATGGCTGACAGGAATGCTTCATCAACGCTCAGTGAATTGGACCAACGCGCAAAGTTCTCGTCCACCTTCCTCGAATGCGCTTTACGCAGTTCGGAAACGACGTTCGTATCCAGCAAGAACACTAATCGAATTCCGCCGGGTTGATGGCCAGTTCTACTCGCGGAGGATCAAATTCCACCTCCGCTTCCGGCATGGCAAGGCAGTCGGCAAGCGTTTTGTGATCTCCCGATAGCTTCTGGAAGACATCGTATTTGAGAATGACGTACGCGGGCTTGCCTCTGTCCGTGATGATCACAGGCCCCTCTTCGGCGGCCTTTTTTACACGACTCGACGCCTGATTGAATTCGCGACTGGAAACCCTGGTAACGGTCATCTGGCGCCTGCCTCTCTAAAACGTAGTATCATATCTACAATAGTAGGCCATGGTGCGGCAGGCCGCAAGCTCCGGGACCCGAGAGGTTACGACAAACGCAGCTTCCGCGTATCCGCAACGACCTGTCGTTTCGGCAACACCGGTTTCAACCGCTCAATCACCTCCTCCGCCGTCGCGCGGTGGGCGGTGAGCTTGCCGCCATAGAGGCTGACGATGCGAGCTTTTCCGGAGCGGTTGCCGACTATCAGCGTGTCGCGCGGACGGGAGAAGGCGGACTGTCCGTCGCTACGGGGCAGGACGCGCAATCCGGCAAAGGCGTTGATGACATCGCCGCGGGTGAGTTCGGCGCGAAAATACCGGTTGTATACCGCAAGCAGATAGTCGATTTCGCTCTCCAGCGGTTTGACGGCGGCGGGATCGCCGCGATAGGGCGTTTCGGTGGTTCCGATCAGCGTATGGCCTTGCCAGGGCATGACGAAAACCGCCCGACCGTCGGCGGCTTCGACGTAATAAATCCCTCCGCGCAACGGTCGGGCGATTTCGATATGGGTTCCCCGCACCAGATCAACAGCGGGCTGACCAGACATCGGCGAGATGCGGCTGGCGACTTCCACAACCCAGGGCCCGGCGGCGTTGACCAGCGCATGAGTGGATAGATGAACAGATCCTCGCGCCGTTTCGATTTCGACCCGGCAAGCCCCCTCCGTTTCGCTGGCGGCGTGAAATGAAGCGTTGTAGCGAATCTCGGCGCCAAGCGATTCGGCGGACTGGAGCACGGCGGCGGTGAGGCGTGCGTCGTCCGTTTGCGCATCGTCATACCGGAAGACCGTTTTCAGCCCCTCGGTGACGAGACCATCAAGTTCCGACCAGCGCCACCGCCCGATCCAGTGGAATGGCCGCAGGCTGAAGAGTGTATAGATGGACAGCCCAACCGCGATTTTCCACGCGGGCCTGCGGGTATGCCGGTATACCGGCAAATAGAAAGGTTGCATCTTGACCAGCCCCGGCGCGTTGCGCAGCAGAATCCGCCGTTCGCGCAGGCATTCACGCACCAGTGAGAACTGCCCGGTTTCGAGGTAACGCAGTCCGCCGTGGATCAGTTTGGAAGAGCGCGAGGACGTGCCGCGAGCAGGCTCGGGATATTGTTCGATGACGAGCGTCCGGTAGCCGCCCGCCGCCGCGGCCTGAGCGACGGCGGCGCCCTGGATGCCGGCGCCGATGACCACCACGTCGTAATCGGTCATGGATTGTCCTTGCAAGACTGTCCGGCCAGTCTTTCGTCCTTGAGCATGCGGCTGATATCCCCGGTTTCGATCAGAGCGACGCCCAGCGCGCCCCAGTCGAGGGCGGCGCGAGGCTCAAGAATATCGTACAGCATCCATTCCCAGGGGCCCGCCGGCGGCGGCTCGCCGGGCGGTAATTTGCGATAATTGCAAATCAGCACTTCGGGGCTCAGTCGCCGGGCGGCGTGCAGGCTCTCGGCATCGAAGCGCGTCAGCACCCAGCCGACGGGAATCTCGACATACATGCGGGCGTACACCAGCGCCTCGGCGTTGAACGATATTAGTCCGCACTGTCCCATCCAGGGAACAATCTCTGCAAGCAGGTTGTCCATCACCGGCGCCAGTCCCCAGCGGTCAAGACTCTCCTGCTTGATCTCGATCACGGCGGTCGCCTTCGGCCAGGCCTGAAAGCGCTCCAGCACGCGCGGCAGCTCCACCAACCGCTCGTGTCGCCAGGCCGACCCGAAGCGATCCGGCTGGCCGATCGGAACCGCCCGCAAGCGATCCATATCCGCATCCAGCACCGAAATGATCACGCCGGAAACGCGCCGCAAATTATCGTCATGGACCACCAGAAAGCGGCCATTGCGATTCATCTGCACATCGAATTCCACAAAACAGGCGCCCGCCTTCAGCGCCGCCAGAATCCCGGACAACGAGTTTTCCGGAAAGCGCGCCATATCGCCGCGATGCGCCACCAGTCTCGGCATCATGACGACGCCCCCAGACTGCCCAGCTCCGCTCTGAAAATCGCATAACGCTCGCGCAAGCCGGGATCGGAACGGGGCTCGAAGCGCTCCGCCGGCGGCGTCTTCCAGCCCGGCGGCTGCCCCGCCGCCAGCCAGGCAATCCCCCGGGCCGTCGCTTCCGTATTGTCCTCGCGCTCCAGCGGCAGACCCGACAGATTCGCCAGCTTCTGGCACAGCCCTTCGAGGTTGGACAACCCGCCGCTGACGATCAACCGCCGAATCCCGATTTTTTCCCGCAATACCGTCACATTGTCCACCAGCAAAAACGCGATGCTCTCGACCACCGCCGTCAGACGCGCGGCGTCGCTCGCGTTGTCATCGCCCACGAAGAACGGCTCGACGCCGCTGATCCACCACGGACTACCCACGCCGCAGACTGTATTGATAAACACTGGCGGTTTATCCACTTCAACCAGCGCCGCCGACAAATCCGCGCAACGCCAGCGCCGCGACGCCCAGGCCAGCGCGCTGCCCGCGCCATTGACCGTCCCCTCGCACAAACGGCGAACCCGCGACTGCTCGGTCGCGCCAATCGAATCGAGCAGATCGCCGCAGGATCGCCCGGCCCTCTTTTCGGCCAACACAAAAGCGCCGCTGCCCAGATTGATCAACGCCGCATCATCGGGCAAATCGCCATTGCCAAACACCGCCGCGTTCTGATCGCCGCTTACGGCGGTAATCGGAATCCCGGTCTCGAACAACTCGCCATACCCGGACACGACCGGGCAACAATCGGGCAATCGCGAGCGGGGAATTTCAAACCACTCCAGCAATGTCTCCGACCAGTCCAGCGCCTGATTATCGAACAACTGCGTGCGTTGGGCATTGCAACTATCCACCCGCCAGGCGTCATCGGTCGCCAAATTTCGAAGCAGATAACTGGCCAGCGGCGCCAAGACAAAACCCTCGCGGAAATCCGGCCTGTTCTTCAACCAGCGCAGCTTGCCCGCCCCATAATGAGGCGACAACGGCAACCCGGAAATCCGCCGAATAGCCGCCTCGCGATCCCGCAAAGTCTCCAGCCAACCCGCCGCGCGGGTATCCTGCCAGCTCAAGACCGGGCCGACCGCCCGCCCCGAAGGCGCGCAAGCCAAAACCGACGAACGCTGAACCGCCAGACCGCAAGCGCGCACGGCGTCGCGAACCGCCGGCGCCAACGAATCCAGACAAACCGAAACCGCCCTGTTCACCGAATCCAGCAACGCCCTGGCATCCTGCTCCACCCGTCCTCCCAAAAGACGGCGAATCGACACCGGCTCCCGATGCCCGGCGAGCGCCTTCCCGCGCCCATCGAAAATCACCGCCCGACTGGACTGCGTCCCCTGATCGATCGCCAGAAAACAATCCATCTCAATCGACGTCGCCGAGGCTCGCGCGCCCGGTTCGCGGATCGATCAAGAACCACCGCTCGCAATACTCCGTATTCTCATCGATCGGCGTCGGATCATCCGCGCAACCGCATCCCGCGATAATCGACCTGAAAAAAATCCCCGCCTTGACGCGCAGCAAGCCCCCCGCCTCCGAGCGGGACAAGACCACCACCTCGATACCCTCATCCAGCGCCAGACTGCCCGTGGTCAGCGCCTGCTGCAAACCCAGGCCGACCACACCCCGCGCGCCCGCTTCCGCCTTGAAAACCGTCTCAAAGGCATCCGTCCGCCACGCCTCCACGGAACGGGGCAATTCAATCGTCATGGTGGAATCCTGGCCGCGCATGCCCAGAGTATAGACCAGCCACAGTCCGGCCATGGCTAACCGCAAGAACAACCATCACCTACCCATTCAAACCGCCAAACGCAGGCCTGATAAGCCGAAGGCGCATCAGGCGTTGCTTGTGTAGGCCTCGATTTGCCTGATGCGCCTTCGGCTTATCAGGCCTACAACGTTCAATGCAACTTTCTACACAAGAACACGCCGGGAAACGGGTAATATTTCACAATCAA
>DRPO01000210.1 GCA_011330835.1 Gammaproteobacteria bacterium
GCCCGCGAGCTGAGCCTGCTGGGCGCCAATAATCGCATCATCGCGGTCGCCAGCGCGGAGAACAAGCTGGTCGTGCCGCGCTTTCCCACGCAACCCATGCTGGTCCAGCTCAGCAGCGCCGGCAGTTACGTGGGGCTGGAGCCGGGCGCCAGGGGGAAGCTCTATATTCGCGCGATCGCCAAGGTTCCCCGGATGGCGCCGCACTCGGAACAACGCCTGCTGGCCGCCGTCTTCCCCGTGCCGGAGCGGCTCGGGACGCTGGCGGACGCGGTGCAGAACGCCTACGCCGATTACAAGTCCCATGAATATCTGCGGCGTCCGCTCAAGCAAAGCATCCGCCTGACCCTGTCGCTGGTGCTGCTGCTGAGTACGCTGTTCGCGCTGTGGGCGGCGCTGTTCATGGCGGGGCGGCTGCTGGAGCCGATCTACGAGCTGGCCACGGCGACCCGGGCGGTGGCCAAGGGCGATTACCAGGGACGCCTGCCGGAGGTGCGGCGCGACGAGCTGGGCTTTCTGGTGCGCTCTTTCAACGACATGACCCAGCGGATTCGCCAGGCGCGGGACGCGGCGGCGGTCAGCCAGGAGATGCTGGAAGGCCAGCGCAGCTATCTTCAGGCCGTGCTCGGCCATCTCTCCTCGGGCGTGCTGACGCTGGACGGGCAGTTGCGGCTGCGCACCGCCAATGGCGCGGCGGATCATCTGCTGGAAACGAAGCGACCGCTGGAGGAATCCATTGGCGAACCGCTGGCCGAGGTCGCTGGCGACAATCCGATGCTGGGCGCTTTTCTCGACCAACTCTCGGAGGCGCTGTCCAAGCCCGGCGAAGAGTGGACCAGGGAGGTTCGTCTGTTCGGCGAGTTTGGGCTCAAGATACTGATCTGTCACGGGATTCCGCTGCCAGCCAGCGGCGACGAGGCGATGGGCCAGGTGATCGTCATCGACGATGTCACCGATATCATCAAGGCGCAGCGCGACGCGGCCTGGTCGGAGGTGGCGCGTCGGCTGGCCCATGAAATCAAGAACCCGCTGACGCCGATCCAGCTCTCCGCCGAGCGGCTGGCGCACAAGCTGAAGGACAAGCTGCCCCCGGACGACCAGCAGGTGCTGGAGCGCTCGACGCAAACCATCATCCGGCAGGTTGACGCGATGAAGGGCATGGTCAACGCCTTTCGCGACTACGCCAGCACGCCGCCGTCCCGGCAGGAGCGCATGGATCTCGGGCAACTGGTTCACGACGTGGTCGAGCTGTATTCCGGCATTCGCGGCAACGCCCGCATCGTCACCCGGCTCGATCCGGATCTGCCAATCCTGTACGCCGACCCCGCGCGGATGCGCCAGGTGCTGCACAACCTGATCCGCAACGCGCTGGACGCCATCGGCGACGACCACGGCGAGATCGTCATCTCCACGGCCCATATCAAGTCCAGCCAGGGACGCTTCATCGAGCTGCGCATTCGCGATACCGGCGAAGGCATATCCAGCGAACTGCTGGAGCGGTTGTTCGAGCCCTATGTCACCAGCAAGCCCAAGGGCACCGGGCTGGGGCTGGCCATCGTCGCCAAGATCGTCGAGGAGCAGGGCGGCGCGGTCAGCGCCGCGAACGTCCCCTCTGGCGGCGCGGAGATCGTAATTCGGCTGCCGGAAAAGCCGGCGGGTATGGCCGACGAGGCTTCCGATGGCGACAAGGCAGCGCCTTCCAATGAGTAGAGCTGGAATCCACTGCTTCTCGTCATTCCGGGCTGAGTGGAGCGAAGAGCCAAGATGCTGGATGCCGCCGCCCCAGGTCTTTCTACATCTGTATTGCTGGCCGTATGAAGACGGCCCCGGCAGTACATTCCCTATCCCGAAAGGTATATACTTCTCGCGATCAAGAATACCCCTTTCATGGCGCGCATCTTTTCGCCGACAGCTGCGTTGTAAAAACTTGACGTAGCCCCACTATGCCTGCGTTTTTACGCCTTGCTCTCGACGAAAATCCACGCACCCTGAAAGGGGTATTCTTGATCGCGAGAAGTATAGAATTGACTCGAGTTCGGTCCGCCGGGCTCGCGAATCAGAAATCACTCAGGACCCAAGATGACCGCCCAGCACATTCTCGTTGTCGATGA
>DRPO01000211.1 GCA_011330835.1 Gammaproteobacteria bacterium
CGGAAAGCCTGCCGATCAAGGAGGATTTTCCGCTGTCGGCCACCAATCCCTACGGACGCTCGAAACTGATGATCGAGGATATCCTGCGAG
The DNA here is from genome assembly GCA_011330835.1 of Gammaproteobacteria bacterium. Taxonomy (GTDB): domain Bacteria; phylum Pseudomonadota; class Gammaproteobacteria; order UWMA-0217; family UWMA-0217; genus HyVt-560. The sequence continues at coordinate 91 of DRPO01000211.1, forward strand.
ATCTGTATGTTTCGGACAACCGCTGGAAGATCGGTCTGCTGCGCTACTTCAACCCGGTCGGCGCGCATCCCAGCGGCCGCATCGGCGAGGATCCCAACGACATTCCCAATAACCTGATGCCGTATATCTCCCAGGTCGCCGTGGGCAAGCTGGAGCGGCTGCGGGTGTTTGGCGACGACTATCCGACGGCGGACGGCACCGGCGTTCGCGACTATATCCACGTGGTCGACCTGGCCGAGGGGCATGTCAAGGCCATCGACGCCCTGCAACGCGAACCCGCGGGGCAGGTGTTGACTGTCAACCTGGGCACGGGTACCGGCTACTCCGTGCTGGAAATGGTCAAGGCGTTCGAAAAAGCCTCCGGTCGTCCCGTCGCCTATGAAATCGTCGCGCGGCGGCCCGGCGACATCGCCGCCTGCTACGCGGATCCGTCCTACGCCGCCGACAAGATCCAGTGGCGAGCCCGCTACGGCATCGACGAAATGTGTCGCGACGCCTGGAACTGGCAATCGAACAATCCCAACGGCTACGAGTAGCCAATGCGGCGTCCTCCTGCAGGCCGACGGCGTCGAGCATCACCAGCTGGGCCAGTTCGACCGAGGCGGCGGTGGTAATGATCTCGCCCTGGAAGCCCCGCTTGACCAGAAGCGGGATGCGACCGCAATGATCGAGGTGGGCGTGGGACAGCAACAGGTAGTCGATCGCCGCCGGATCGAAACCAAAGGGCTGGACGTTTTCCTTTGAGAGTTCCCGACCGCCCTGATACATCCCGCAATCGACCAGGATGCGTTTTCCCGCGCACTCCAGGAGATGGCAGGAGCCAGTAACGCACCGATCGGCGCCATGGAAGGCAATTTTCATGGGTATCTATCCAGTGAGTGTATAAACATTTATTGTCTCCCGCAGAGGGGCGCCGAGGCTCCCCGGGGGGCGCCAGCATCCCGCTAACATTACGGGCGTCATCCCGGCGAATGCCGGGATCCAGACCCACGGCGCGGCTTGCCCACCCTGTGAAAAGGGGGGGCGTCATTGCCGCGTTCCGTCGGAGGCAAGCGCTGATCGCGCGGCTTGGGCGAAGGATTCGGTCAGCGTCGGGTGGGGATGAATGGCGGTCGCCAATGCGTCCAGCGGGATGCCCCGGCTGACGGCCAGCGCGGCCTCGCCCATCAGCTCCCCGGCGCCTTCGACCATGGCGTGAATGCCGATGACGCGATGATCGGCTTTGGCATGGATAATTTTCAGCAAGCCGCTGGCCCGGTTGGCAATCTGCGCTCGCTAATCGCCCCGGAAGTCGTAGCGGGCCACGGCGTAGTCGATGCCCTGTTCTCGCGCCTGGGCTTCGGTCAGGCCGGCCATGGCGATTTCCGGTTCGCTGAATATGACGGCGCTGTTGTTGCGCGGATCGGGAAAAGCGACCGGTCCGCCGAGCAGATGCCGCGCCAGGGCCAGACCCTGCGCCGTGGCCCAGTGGGCGAACATGGGCTGCCCGGTGACATCGCCGACGGCGAACAGGTTGGGGTCGGTGGTTTGCAGCCGGGGATCGACCTCGATGCCATGCCGGTCGTGGCGCACCGTCGTGTTCTCGAGTCCCAGTCCTTCGATATTTGGGCGGCGGCCGGTCACCAGCAGAACGATATCGGCAAGATGCTGCGAGGCTTTGCCGGAAGCGTCATGGTATTCGACAAAAACGCCCGCGCCGGTATGCGCCAGCCGCTCGATCTGGCAGCCGGTAACAATGCGGATGCCCG
>DRPO01000212.1 GCA_011330835.1 Gammaproteobacteria bacterium
CCCAGCGTCGCGCACCAGGCGCCCTCGCCGGGCAACATCGCCGAAGACTCATCGAGCGTCTGGTAGCCCCCATCGGCATAGCGCCAGAGTTGATCGTGAAAGACGGAGGCGGCGCTGGCCTCGGACAACGTGCAGCCTCCCGCGTCGCCACAGGCCCCGCCCTGGGTAACGACCCGCGCCTGCCCCAGCTCGGCGCTGGCCATCAACGGCGGCCCGATCATGCTCCAGGTCACCTCCGCGCCGTTGGGCAGAGGCGTCTCGATGCAACCGCCCGGCCACGCCGCGCAGGCCGATCCGGCGCCGGCATGACTGGCCGGCGCGGGCTCTCCCTCGATATCCACCACCTGATCCGCGCCCGAAAGCTGGATGAACCAGTAGGCCCTGCCGGGAATCAACGCGCCGTCTTCGCCCACGTTGACATAGCCCGTCGCCGGGTCATAGCCAAAAACAACCCACCGAGCCCCATAAGCGCCGGGAATGTCGTCGCCAAACACATCGGCGACGCGATTCGCCGCCCCTGGATCGCAGGGCAGGCTGACCTGCCGCCACTGGTTGTCGGGCAGGGTCATCTCGACGTGACAGGTCGGGTTCGCGGCCAGCAGGGGCGCGGGCGCGAGCAACAGCATGAGAAAAAGGCTGGGCCAATCCTTGAATCCGCGCATGATCTCAGTCGGGGCCGGTTTTGGGAGAGCGTCAGCCGGAAATCATAGGGGAACCCCCTCGGCAATTGTGAGACTCCTGTCACGTTGCGCCAGTCGCCAGGGTTCGCGCCCTCACGCTGTTTCCCAATCTTTTCCGAATGTCATCTGAGTGACAGATGCCCGAACCGGACTCCCGATACAGTTACGCCATCCAAGACTTATTCGTTGAACAGAAAGGAGGAAAGACAATGATTTCCAACATGTTACGTTTCCCCTTGTCCATGCTGGACGAGGAAATGGATCGCTGGTTCTTTCCGGAGATGTTTGGCGCGGCTGGCCCGCGTCTGAGAGCCGGTTATCCGCCCCTCAATATCGGCACGACCGACAAGGGCGTTGAAGCCTATCTGTTTGCGCCGGGCATGGATCCGAACGCGCTCGATATCGTGATCGAGAAGAACCTGTTGAGCGTCGAAGGCGAGCGCAAGCTGCCGGAAGTCTCCGACGAGGAAGGCGAAAGCTATCGGCAGGAGCGTTTTTCCGGACGTTTCAAGCGGGTCATCACTCTGCCTGAAGACGTCGATCCGGACAGCGCGGAGGCCACCTATCGCGATGGCGTCCTGCACATCAGCATCGCCAAGCGGCCCGAGGCGCAAAAACGTCAGATTTCGGTTTCCGTCAGTTAAGGAGGTATTGAACCATGAATGACACGAACACCCATGTCGCGACTCGCGAGCAGAACGCGCCGGCGACCGCGGAGGCACAGCGCGCCGAAACCATTACGCTGCGGCCGGCGACCGACATTCACGAAACGAAGGAAGGCGTCACCCTGTATATCGACATGCCCGGCGTCCCGAAAGACGCGCTGTCGATCGACGTCGACCAGAACGTGCTGTCGGTGAAAGGCGCGATCAACCTGCATACGCCGGAGGGCCTGGAGCCCACCTATATGGATGTGCATTCCGGAACGTTTGAACGCCATTTCACGCTCGGCGAGCAGCTCGATACCCAGAGCATCAGCGCTGAACTCGACCAGGGCGTGCTGAAGCTGTCCATTCCGCGTTCCGAACAGCACAAACCCCGCAAGATCGAGGTCAAGGTCGCCTGACCGGGAGGTGTGAGATGCTGAAAATGAGTGATGTGGCCAACAGCCTTAACCGGACGTGGGAAAGCCTCGGCGAAGGCTGGAACCATCTGGTCAACCGGGCCGGCAAGGCGTTGACGCATTTTCGCGCCGGCGAGGGCGCGAAAGGGGAAGCGCCGCCTGTCGCCAGCCCGCAGTGGGGCCTGCTCAGCGCCGATGTTTTCGACGACGCCGACAAGGTCATCGTCAAACTGGAAGCGCCAGGTCTGGAAGCGGACGATTTCGACATCAATGTCGTGGAAAACACGCTGATCGTCAGCGGCGAAAAACGCTTCGAGCGGGAAGAGAAAAAAGGCGAGTACCGCCTGCTGGAGCGCGCCTACGGCCGCTTCTCGCGGTCCATCCCGCTGGGCTATGAGGTCGATGTCGACAGCGCGAAGGCCCGCTACAAGAAAGGCGTGCTCACGGTCGAGCTGGAGAAAAAACCGGACCAACGGCGCCGCCATATTAAGGTAGTATAAGGGCCGACGCCTTCATCCCGTCGCCGCCGCCGGACTTCCGGGGCGGCGACGGCCTGTTTCCATACGGTGAGAAATACAATACAACGTGGAATACAAAGACTACTACAAGATTCTCGGCGTATCCCGCGACGCCACCCAGGATGACATCAAGCGCGCCTATCGCAAGCTGGCGCGCAAGTACCATCCGGACGTCAGCAAGGAATCCGATGCCGAAGAACGTTTCAAGGAGGTCGGCGAGGCCTACGAGGTTCTCAAGGATCCCGAGAAGCGCGCCGCCTACGACCAGCTGGGCGCCAACTGGAAAGCCGGCCAGCAAGGATTCCAGCCGCCGCCCGACTGGGACGCCGGCTTCGAATTTCACGGCGGCGGGTTCACCGGAGACGGCGCCGGCGCGGCCGATTTCAGCGACTTTTTCGAAACCCTGTTTGGCGCCCGCGGCGGGGGCGGCTATCGCTACACTGCCAGCGGCGGCGGCGCTGGCGGCTACCAGATGCGCGGCGAGGACAGCCACGCCAAGGTGCTGATCGACCTGGAAGACGCCTATCGCGGCGCGACCCGCGCCATCTCGCTGCGCTCCACCGCGCTCGGCGCCGATGGCCGACCCCATATCCAGGAACGCACGC
>DRPO01000213.1 GCA_011330835.1 Gammaproteobacteria bacterium
CATTTCGGCGAACAGCAGGGCGAGATCATCAAGTTCTCCCAAAGAGAAGAGATGTGCCGCTACATCGCCGAGCATCCTCGAACCCCCGTCGTCGCGCCGCACCCCTACGACGAAGCCGGCGTGCCTTCGCGCTGCTTCTACCTTGACGATCCTTCGCTGATCCTGCGGCTCAACGACAAGGGGCGGATGAACGAGCTGTCATCCCGCACCATCCCGTATTGCCTCTACAGCGCCGAGGCCTTCGCCCGCGACGAGTGGAAACCGGAGTGGCGCCTGCCCTTCGTCGTCAAGCTGACCGAACCTTCCGGCGGCGGCGACGGCGTGGCCATTTGCCTCACCGAGGCCGATATCGAAAGGGCGAAACAGCGTTTCGCCGGTCGCATGGTCAAAATCGAGCACTACATCGACAATCCGGCCAACAACTACAACATCAACCTGCGAGTCGACAAGACCGGCCAGGCGCGTTTTATCGGCGGCTCGCTTCAGCAAGTCTCCAGCGAAGGGAAATACGCTGGCAACTTCATCGACCTGGGCTGGCGCCCTTCCGCCGACCTGGAAGACCTCTGCATTGAAATCGCCAATAACGCCTGGCAAGCGGGCTGGCACGGCGTTTGCGGACTGGACATCCTCGAAAACAGCGATGGCGAACTCTATTTCATGGACCCCAACTTCCGACTGAATGGCTCCACGCCCTTCTATCTCCTGCGCGACTATTTCGGCACGCATTACCAGCAACCGATACTGGAAACCGGCTACTTCCATTATCGGGGCGACCCGGTCGCCTTTCTCGACGCCTTCAAAACGGAAATAGAAAGGAAGATACTGGCCCCGATCGGGCTGTACTTCGACCCGAAGCATGACGGCAAGACCCGTGTCTACGCCGCCATCGCCGCCGAGGGCGATTTCGACGAAATCCGCTATCGCAAGCGGCAACTGGCGGAAAAGCAGCTGTTGCCGGGCATCGATCTCTGAATCCGGCGGTTGGGGGGCAATCGATGTCGGCGTGGCCCAACTAGTCTCGGCGCTTTTCCCGAGCGCCTTTGCCGGCAGGGATGCCGGCGCTCCCGGATCCGGCCATTTCTGTTTGGAACGCGACACTTGCGGGCGCGAGACGAGATGAAAGTGGATTCAAAGCCCCACCCACGCTTGCGGGAGGCGGATTGCGGTGGGCGTTTCACTCCGTCACCAAACCCCGTCCGTCATCCCCGCCCCCTCGTCATTCCCACCTACCTCGTCATTCCCGCGAAAGCGGGAATCCAGCACTTCGTTCTGGATTCCGGGTCTTCGCTCCACTCAGCCCGGAATGACGGTTGGGGGCGGGGAGTATATATGAAACTATTGATTTATACTGCGCCTTGAAACCGACGCGAATCGACCCGGGAGACGCCGTGACGCTGACGCCATTCGAATACCACGAGGGAAAGTGCCCGGTGCTGCTGGAGCTTCCGCACGGCGGCCACCTCACGCCCGACGAGGTCAAGAGCTACCTCCACCCCAAGTTCACGCCGGGCGACCGGCGCGAGGATTCCGACGAATTCTCCGACGCGCTCTATCTCGACCTGCCGATCGAGCCGCATGTCTTGCGGTTCTCGATCTGGCGCGCCCACGCCGACCCCAACCGCAAGCTGGATGATTTCCATTCCGACGGGGTCGTCAAGACTCACACCAGCCAGGGCGTCAAAATCTACCAGTCGGAACGCGGACTACCCGAACAGGTGCGGATGCAAATCGTCGAAAACCACATCCGTCCGTATCACGAGAAAATGATCGAATTGCTCGGCAATGGCGAAATCAAAAACGTGATTTTCTGTCATACCATGCCGGGCATCGGCACGCGCGTCTCCGGCGACAAGGGCAACCTGCGGCCGCTGTTCATGTTCGGCAACGGTGGAGACACTCGCGGCAACAACATTCGCAAGGCCTTCGCGCCCAAGGCCTTGCTGCTCGCCCTGGCCGACGTCATCGAATCCGCCGTGCACAAACTGGATGTGGACTTCAACTTTTGCGACGTCGTCCGTTTCAACGACCCCTACACCGGCGCCAACTCCCTCAACCGCTTCGACCCCGCCCTGCTAAGAGGCAAAAACGCCTTCACGCTGGAGATCAACCGCGACCTGATTCTCCACAATCCGGAAAACACCGACCCCGTCCGCGAAATCATCCGGGAAATCGTCGAAACCGACGTGAATTGGAGCCAGGACTACCAAGACAAACGATAGCCCAGCCTCTCATTCAGAGCCAACCTGGCTGCGCGCCGCGCAGGGAATGGCCCTGCCCTTGCCAAGCGGCGCAACACCGAGCCGTGAAGCCAGGTTGGCTCCACTGATCGGCAAGGAGTCGGACGGTGGGCGCATACCGGTATCAATCTGATCGGTCGGTTTCATCAAGTGTCTCCTGGTCTGGTGTGAAGACTATTATTGGACTGACTTGCGGTCGGTGGTAGGAGGTTGATTTATACCTCTTGCGTTCAAGAATATCCCATTCAGTGTGTGGGGATTTTCGTCGAGAGCAAGGCGCAAAAACGCAGGCATAGTGGGGCTACGTCAAGTTTTTGCAACGCCGCTATC
>DRPO01000214.1 GCA_011330835.1 Gammaproteobacteria bacterium
ACCAGGCTGCGCTACACCCCGAATCGTCAAGGGCGTGCATCATACGCATGCGCCGGTAACTCGTCAATCGACGGATCCGAAGCGCCAGGGGCATCCCTGCCGGCAAAGACATTTCGGACTTTCACCGAAGTTCTCGCTCCTGGCCGCGCTGGACTGGATCCCGGCGTTCGCCGGGATGACATTGTTGAAATCGGTCGGGGCGATGACCTCGAAGAAAACAGTCATCCCGGCGAACGCCGGGATCCAGAAACAATGCCACCAACCTCCCTGATCAGGGGGCTTCCCAAATACCCTGTTGGTTATGGCCTGCGCCCGCCCCCACCGGTTGCCCGAGCGCCTCTTGGCGTGCGATGATCGCGCCGACCTCCAATCACCCATTCAGGCAGTCACGCATGAGCGCAAAAGTGATTGACGGCAAAGCCGTTGCCGCCACCATTCGCCAGGACATCAAAACCAGCGTCGAGGCGCTGACCCGGGCCGGCGACCGCCCCCCCGGAATCGCCGTCATCCTGGTCGGCGACGATCCCGCCTCACAGGTCTATGTGGGGCACAAGCGCAAGGCCTGCGACGAGGTCGGCTTCCACTCCGTCGCCCACACCTTGCCGGCGGAGACGTCCCAGGCCGAACTGCTCGCCCTGATCGACCGATTCAACGAGGATCCCGATATCGACGGCATCCTGGTTCAATTGCCGCTGCCCGAACAGATCGACGCCGAAACCGTCATAGAACGCATTCACCCGGACAAGGATGTCGATGGCTTTCATCCGTACAACATCGGTCGACTGGCGGTGCGCATGCCGCTGCTGCGCTCCTGCACGCCCTACGGCGTCATCCACCTGCTCGACCATATCGGCGAGACCTACAAGGGGCGCCACGCCGTCATCGTCGGCGCCTCCAATCATGTCGGTCGCCCAATGAGTCTGGAGCTGCTGCTCGCGGGCGCGACCACCACCGTCTGCCATCGCTTCACCAGCAACCTGGAAGAAATGGTCGGCTGCGCCGACATCCTGGTCGTCGCGGTGGGCAAGCCCGGCGTCGTCAAGGGAGAGTGGGTCAAGCCCGGCGCAACCGTCATCGACATCGGCATCAACCGCACCCCGGAAGGCAAGCTGGTCGGCGATGTCGATTTCGAAACGGCCCGACAACGCGCCGCCTGGATCACCCCGGTGCCCGGCGGCGTCGGCCCGATGACCGTCGCCATCCTGATGCGGAATACGCTACAGGCCTACCGCGCCCGCATGGACTGACCCGGGCGGACCTCGACAGACCCGCGAAGCTCTACTAAGCTACTTTCGGTTGGCAGGGAGGATCCACAAAAGGACAGGATCAGAGAATCCTGAACAGACAGGCTCGCCGCCTTCGACCGGCGCCGCACCTGTCAGGAGGAGTGAGTTTGGCCATTTCCGATCGACCGCTGGCGCAAACGCCCGAGGATAATTTCCGCCGCCGCGCGCGCCACTGGCAAGGGCGGCGCGACGCCGGCTCCCCCGGATGAAGATCTGCCACATCAACCTCGCCCGGGAATTCGGCGGTTCGGAGCGGCAAACCGAGCTATTGATCCGCGCGCTGGCGCCGAAGCCGGTGCGCCAGATCCTGCTGACCCACCCCAGTTCGCCGCTGCTGACCCGCCTGGCCGATATCAACAACCTGGAATTCCGGCCCGCGCGCGGCCCCGGCCTGCTGCGGTTTTCCAAGTGCCAGCATTGCGACATTCTTCACGCCCACGAGATCAATGGCGCCCTGCTCGCCTATATCGCCCACAAGCGCTACCGCATTCCGTTCGCGCTCAGTTCGCGCTACTTCAGCCCGCCGGAGAAACATCCCCTCGCCAAGGCGATCTTCAGCAACGTGGATCTCGTCTTCGCCCGTTCCCGCCGCATCGAGCAAATTCTGCGCCAATGGAAACCGGATCTCGCGATCCGGACAATTCCCACCATGTGCGCCCACCTGAAAATCACCGAATCCTTCCGAGAAATCAACGCCCGCTACGCCGGCAAGTTCGTCATTGGCGCCAGCGACTGCCACAGCGGCAAAACCGACTCGGGCCTGTTCACCTGGATCGAGGCCGCCCGGCAGCTCAGCGCCCGCCACCCAGACATGCGTTTCGTCATCATCGGCGCGGATCGAACCGAACGCGCCGTCGGCCAACTCACTGAAGGACTGCCGATCGACATCCTCGCGCCCAAACGCAACCTGGGCGACTACCTCAACTGCCTCGACCTGTACGTCGCGACCTCCAGTCACCACACCATCCAGACCCTGCTGGTGGACGCCATGGAACAGGAAATCCCCATCATCGCCACCGATTTCGAAGACGCCCGCAGCCTGATCCAGGACCAGATCAACGGCGCGCTGGTCCCCTCCGGCAGCGCCGGCGCGCTGGTCCGGGAGATCGAACGCATCTACCTGGATGCCGACCTGCGCCAGCGGTTGGTGGTAGAATCGCGCCATCGCGTCCAGCAGCACTTTCCCGAGCTGCTCTGCGAGCGCTATTACGAAAGCTACCAGGACCTGCTGCCCCGTTGAAAACCGACAACGCCCACTGGCGCTCGTTCGACCGCCAGCACATCTGGCGCCCCTACGCCCCGCTCCCCGGCAACGCCGACGCCTGGCTGGTTCGCCACGCCGAAGGCGTCGAGCTGACCCTCGACGACGGTCGCGCCCTGATCGACGGCATGGCCTCCTGGTGGTCAGTCATCCACGGCTACAACCACCCGCGCCTCAATCAGGCCATCAGCGACCAGCTCGAAGCGTTCGCCCACGTCATGTTCGGCGGTCTGACCCACCAACCCGCCATCCAACTGGCGCAACGCCTGATCGACATCGCGCCCGCCCCGCTCGACCGCGTCTTCTTCGCCGACTCCGGATCGGTCGCCGTCGAAGTCGCCATGAAAATGGCCATCCAGCACCACGCCGCGCTCGGACAGCCGGAAAAACAACGCTTCCTCACCGTCCGCCGCGGCTACCACGGCGACACCTGCGGCGCCATGTCCGTCTGCGACCCCGAAAACGGCATGCACCGCCTGTTCCACAAGGCCCTGCCGCAACAGTTCTTCGCCCCCGCCCCCGCGCTCGGAGCCTCCGATGACGACGCCGACATCGCCGCCTTCGCCGACCTGCTGGAGCGCCATCACCGCCAGATCGCCGCCGTCATCATCGAACCCATCGTCCAGGGCGCCGGCGGCATGCGCATCTACCGCCCCGCCTACCTGAGCGCCGTCGCCGACCTCTGCCAGACCCACAACGTCCTGCTGATCGCCGACGAAATCGCCACCGGCTTCGGCCGCACCGGCGCCCTGTTCGCCTGCGAACACGCCAGCGTCACCCCCGACATCCTCTGCCTCGGCAAAGCCCTCACCGGCGGCTACCTCAGCCTCGCCGCCGTCCTCACCCACCGGGAGATTGCCGAAACCGTCTCCGCCAGCGAAGCCGGCGCCCTCATGCACGGTCCCACCTTCATGGCCAACCCCCTCGCCTGCGCCGTCGCCAACGCCAGCATCGACCTGCTGCTCGCGCAAGACTGGCGGGAAAAAGTGGGCAACATCGAAAAACAACTGATCGCCGAACTGGAACCCTGCCGCCAACTCCCCACCGTGCGCGACGTCCGCTGCAAGGGCGCCATCGGCGTCGTCGAAATGAAATCCCCAAAAGACATCGAAGGGCTGCAACCCCGATTCGTCGAACTCGGCGTCTGGATCCGCCCCTTCTCCAACCTCGTCTACATCATGCCGCCGTATATCATCGAAACAGAACAAATCACCCGGCTCACCAGCGCCATCCATCAAGTGTTGTCGGAGAAGGCATAGCGAAGAAACGTACAGTCGATTCCGCATTCGGAATCCGGCCCGCTGGTTATACCTCTTGCGTTCAAGAATACCCCATTCAGGCCACGCATCTTTTCGCCGATAGCTGCGTTGTAAAAACTTGCCATAGCCCCACTATGCCTGCGTTTTTACGCCTTGCTCTCGACGAAAACCTACGCGTCCTGAATGGGGTATTCTTGAACGCCAGAGGTATAGTTTCTCTTGCTCATTTTTTCTTTGTACCACGCGGGATCTCTCCGCATGGGCAAGACAGCAATAACATAGGCGACTTCCTCCACGACATCATAGTATATGGAATATGGAAATCTCCTGGATAGCATTCTGTAATACCCATATTCCTTACGATGTATGCCGGCATAGACAAGCAAAGACTCTATGTCCGATATCAGACTATCCCAAAAATACTCGCCAACGCCTCGCTCCTGGCTTTCATAGAAATCCCTTCCATCACAAAGATCCATTTCCGCGTCGCGCGATATTTGAATTCCTTTGACATTCATCTTCCATGCTTTGATTTTAGTTCTTCGACCGATATGAAATCCGTTTCTCCTTCCTTGATTTTCCGCCTCCTGCTGGAAAGAATATCCCGATGCCACTCTGGAGACTCGATTTCAGAGGATTCTCGGATAAGTGAATCCCATATTGCCTCCATTGCCTGAAGGCGCTCTATCTTGCTCATTCTTGATATTTCGGTGATATTCATCTTTATTACCTCTACTCGTACTTCTCGCGACCAGGAATACCCCGTTCAGGGTGCGTGGATTTTCGTCGAGAGCAAGGCGCAATAACGCAGGCATAGTGGGGCTACGTCAAGTTTTTGCAACGCAGCTATCGGCGAAAAGACGCGCGCCATGAATGGGGTATTCTTGATCGCGAGAAGTATACTAAGACAAACGATAGTCAAGCCGGCTCCAGCGAAGCGTCGATAAACAATTCATCGCAAAACGCGACAAACGCTTGCCGCAGCTCCGCGATCTTCTCGCCCGCGGGAACCTCGACGATCATGTCCAGCGCGAACATCGGCGTGCCGCTGTGGGCGGCGGCGTAGGTTTCGGTCGAAAGGCTTTCGATATTGATATTGCGTCGGGAAAAGAAATCGGTCACCGCGTTGACGATGCCGGGATGATCCATCGACAACGCCTCGACGTGATACCGCAGAACCTCGCCGCCGGGCTCGCGTCTTTCGGTGCGGCGCGTCTGGATGGAAAGCCCGGTTCGTTCACCGATCCGGGCCTTGTCGTCCTCCAGCGCTTCAATGACAGCCGGCTCGCCCGACACCAGCATGATGATGGCGAATTCCCCGCCCAGCACCGCCATGCGGCTTTCTTCGAGATTGCCGCCCTGGTCGGCGATGGCGCGAGTCAGGGACTGAACGATGCCCGATCGATCCTCGCCCACTCCGGTCAGCAACAGATGCGCCATCACGCCACCTCGTCGTCGAGTTCATCGAGCAACGCGGCGTCGACCGGCAGCGCCGCTTTCAGCGTTTCCAGCCATTGTTGTTCGTCCAGATTCTCGACATCGATCACCAACCGGCTGACGAGATAGACTTCAGCCGCCATTTCGGGGTCGGTGACGCCGGCGACGACCTCCCCGACATCGAGCGGCTTACCGATTTCCTCGCCGAGAAACGCGGTCGCGGATTCTCCCAGCCCCAGCTTGTCCATCTCTTCGCGGATGCGCGCCATTTCGGCCTCGTCGATATGACCGTCCGCCTTGGCGGCGGCAATCATGGCGCGCAGCAAAATCAGGCTGCGCTGGTCAGCCGCTTCGCCACTCAACCGGTCGACCGGCTCGACGGTCGCCGCTTCCCCGCCCTGTCGCGCCTGCCAGTCCTGGTACGCCTTGTAGGCGAGACCGCCGATCGCGGCGAGACTCCCCAGCTTGAGCGCGGCCCCGCCCAGCCGCCGACCGCCGCGCGTGCCAAGCAGCAACGCCAGCGCGCCAGCGGCGAGCGCGCCTTTCTTCATGCCGGACAGCATCGCCTCGCGCTGCTCTCCGGATTCGGGAATTTCCAGCTTGTCTTCCGCCAGATCCCTGGCCTGGCCGGCCAGTTTCCGACCGGACTGAAGAATGTCCTCAAGTAACGCCTTGGTATCCATGACTGACCTCCTGTGGTTCATTACTGGTCTGTAGTTTATATACCTCTTCCGAACAAGAATAGCCGATTTCAGCTTCTCCGGTAGCAGCAAGGCGCAGGCTCACCCAACCAGACAGTCTCTCCCGATTCTCCGCCAATCCCACCCCCACGAGGCAACCGGATTCAGGTAGAATCAATCGGTTTAACGGCGGCGAATTTTCGGTTTTTTCATGGCGTTCAGCTTCAAACCCACCGATATCAAGCGCACCTGCGGCTTCCAGGCCTATCAGCGCGGCATCGCGTACTGGAAAGACAACAAGGTGCTGGACATCAAGTTGACCGACCAGAGCGCCACCCAGCAGATCATCTCCCACGTCGCCGGCAGTCATGGCGAGATCTATACCACCCAGATCGAGATCCTGGAGTACGACGAAGGCGATTGCGAGATCATCGGCGAATGCACCTGCCCGGTGCAGATCGATTGCAAACACGTCGCGGCCACGCTGCTCAAGACGTTGCAGGAAGGCCCCCAGGCGCTGACTTCGGCTTCGACGGATCTGGTCAGCGACTGGCTGGACAGCCTCGAAGCCGCCCGACGGGAACCGGAGACGGATTCAGAGACCGCCCCGGCCTCGCCCTACCGCCTGCTGTACGTGCTGGAATCCAACCCGGAGCGCCAGGACCCCTACGCCATTGAACTGGTCACCCAGAAAGTCCGGCTGCTCAAGAAAGGCGGCTACGGCAAACCCTCGGCCTTCCCGCTGGAGAAAGCCAGCGAGACCTATTACGCCAACGACTTCCTGCGCCAGGAAGACCGCGATATCGCCCAACTCATCACCAACGCCCGCAACTATTACTACTACAACTACAGCAACCGCTATACGCTCAAGCGCGAAATGGGCCGGCTGGCGCTGGAAAAGATCCTCGCCACCGGCCGCTGCCACTGGGGCGACAAGGACAATCCGCCGCTACGCCCCGGCGATGCGCGCGAACTGCGCTTTGAATGGCGCGACATGGGCGACGGCAAACAGCTCGAAGCGGTCATCGAGCCCGCCGTCTCCTACCTGTTCCGCTGTGAGGGCTTCTGGTTCGTCGATCTCGACCAACAGGAAGCCGGCCCGCTCAGCCACCCCGATCTCGACAGCCGCCAGGTCGAGGCGCTGCTCAAGGCGCCGGTCGTGCCCCGCGAACAGTTGGAGGACATCAGCCGCAAGCTCATTCTCGAACTGCCGGAATACCGCCTCACCCCGCCGGTGGAGCTGGAAATCGAAACCATCGACATCAGCGGCCACAACCCCAAACCCCGGCTGCGCCTGATGCAGATCGATTCCCGCACCGCCAGAACCAGCGCGCAAGGCCTGCATTGCGCCCGCCTCAGCCTCGACTACGGCGCGGTCGAGGTGAGGGAGCCCCTGGGCGACAATCCTCTGACGCAGATCGTCGACGGCAACCGTGTCTACCGCGTCGAACGCGATGGAGACGCCGAACGGGCGCTTTTCGCCACCCTGCGCAACGCGGGCCTGCGGCTGCTGCCGACCACCCCCGACCGGCCCCGCATGGACTGGCAGTACGAGACCGCGCCGGGAGACGCCGCCAGCAAGGCCGCGCAATGGGATCGCTTCATCAGCGAGACCCTGCCACAACTCGAAGCCGCCGGCTGGACCATCGAGTTCGACGACAGCTTCCAGCTCCGCTTCGAGGAATCCGACGACTGGCTGGGCGAATTCGAAGAAAGCGACAATGACTGGTTCTCCCTGTCGCTGGGCGTGGAACTGGACGGCCAGCGCATCGACCTGCTGCCGCTGCTGGTGGACATCCTCAAGGCCGCGCCCAACGCCCGCGCGCTGAAAGACCACCTGCAATCCCAATCCGCCTTTCTGGTCGAAATCGCCGAAAACCAGTACCTCAAAATCCCCTCGGCCCGGCTGCTGCCCATCTTCGACACCCTGGTGGAACTCTACGACCAGGATCCACTCGACGAACACGGCAAGCTGAACCTGTCGAAACAGCAAGCCCTGCAACTCGACGGCCTGCTGAACAACCCCACGCTCACCTGGCGCGGCGCCGAGGAACTGATGGCTCTCAACCGGCGGCTGAGAGACTTCTCCGCCATCCAGCCCGTCCCCACGCCCGCCGGCTTCAACGCCGAACTGCGCGAATACCAGCAACAGGGCCTGAGCTGGCTCCAGTTCCTCGTCGAATACGGCTTCAGCGGCATACTCGCCGACGACATGGGGCTGGGCAAAACCATCCAGACCCTCGCCCATCTGCTGACCGAAAAACAGGCCGGTCGGCTCACCCAACCCGCGCTGATCATCGCCCCCACCAGCCTGATCGCCAACTGGCGCCGCGAAGCCAACCGCTTCGCCCCCGACCTGAGCGTTCTCGTCCTGCACGGCCCGCAGCGGCAACGCGACTTCCCCCGCATCGACGCCCACGACCTGATCATCACCAGCTATCCGCTGATCCGCCGCGACGCCGACAACTACCGCGAGCGCGAATTTCACCTAATCGTCCTCGACGAAGCGCAAGCCATCAAAAACCCCAAATCCGCCACCACCCAAGCCATCTTCGGCCTGCAAGCCACTCACCGGCTCTGCCTCAGCGGCACCCCGGTGGAAAACCACCTTGGCGAATTCTGGTCCATCTTCCACTTTTTGATGCCCGGTTTTCTCGGCAACCTCCAGCGCTTCAACCGACTGTACCGCAACCCCATCGAAAAACAGCAGGACGACATCCGCCGCGACCAGCTCGCCCGCCGCGTGCGTCCCTTCGTGCTGCGCCGCACCAAGGACGAAGTCGCCAGCGA
>DRPO01000215.1 GCA_011330835.1 Gammaproteobacteria bacterium
GGCGCGCCCGGCAATGAAACCGGCGACCCCTCGCAGGGCAAGATCGGCGCAGCCTGGATTTTCGAATAGGCGTCAGGAGGTCTCGGCGGTCCCCACGAGAAACTTCCGAGCCTGCTCCACGTCGCTTGTCCGCGGCATCTCGGGGAGGCTGTCGAGAAACCGCCTCCCGTAATATTTGCTCCGCAATCTCGGGTCGCAGAGCACGATCAGCCCGCGATCCCCGCGATCGCGGATCAGCCGCCCGACGCCCTGCTTGAGCGCAATAACGGCCTGCGGCACCTGGTACTCCATGAACGGGTTCCGGTTCTGCTCCTTCAGCAGCTTCAGCCGCGCTTCGGTGACGGGATCGCCCGGCGGGGCGAACGGCAGCTTGTCGATGATGACGCAGTTGAGCGCCTCGCCGCGCACATCGACGCCCTCCCAGAAACTGCTGGTGGCGAGGAGCACCGCCGAACCGTCTTCGCGGAATTGCTCCAGCAACCGCGAACGGGGCGCCTCGCCCTGGGTGAGAATGAGCTTGGTGAGGCGACCTTCCAGCAGCGGGCGGACGATCTTGAGCGCGCGATAGCTGGTGAACAAGAAAAACGTCCCGCCGGGGTTGTCCTCGATCACCGGCGCGAGTCGATCGACGATTTCGTTCAGATAACCGGGCGCGCTCGGTTCCGGCAAGCCGTCCGGCAGCAGCATCAGCGCATTGTTGGCGAAATCGAAGGGGCTTTCCCACTGCCGGAATTCAGCCTCGTCAATGCCCAGCCGACCGGAAAAATGCGACGCGTCGCTGCCCACGGCCAGGGTTGCCGAGGTAAAGATCCAGGCGGTGTCGAATTGCGCCATGTGCTGGCTGAACAGCGGCGCGACATCCAGCGGCGTGCTGTGCAGCGCGAAGCCCTTGGCGCTGATCTCGCACCACCGCACCCGGGAGTTGTCCTCCTTGTCCAGCGACAGCAGCAGAAATTGCAGCTCGATGGCGCGCTGGTGGCAGGCGGCGAGCCCCTGGCTGCGTTCCGCCGCGAAGGAGAGTGCCTCGGTGAGTTCGGTCAACGCGCCGGACAGTCCGGCCAGCGCGTCGGCGACCGGTTCCCGCTGACTCAGGGGCTGCCAGAGCACCCTGTCCTCGCGCTGGCCAAGCGCCTGGCGGAATCGCGACACCGCCGTGGGCAGCCGGTCGGCCGCATCGAACAGATCGGGCATGTCGGGCGCCTCGGTGCGCGCCTCGGCCAGCGTATCGCGACACAGATCGAGCAGCCGGCGGCTGCTGAAGCGATCGCCGAAGAACCGGGTGGCGGTCTCGGGGAGCTGGTGCGCCTCGTCGAGAATCACGCCGTCCGCCACCGGCAGCAATTCGCCAAAACCGCCCTCGCGCAGCGCCAGATCGGCGAAAAACAGGTGATGATTGATGACCACCAGATCAGCGTCCTGCGCCTCGCGCCGCGCCCGCGCGACGAAGCATTCCTGATAGCGCGGACAATCCGAGCCCAGGCAATTGTCCGCCGTGGAGGTCACGCGCGGCCAGAGGATGTGATCCTCCGGCATGTCGGGAAACTCCACCCGGTCGCCGCTTTGCGTGTGATGCCGCCAGTCGTCCAGCTTGCGCAGCAAGTGGAAATACTGATGCCCCCGCGACCGCGAATCCAGCAACGCCTGCTCCAGCCGATAGGGGCAAAGATAATTGGCGCGCCCCTTGAGCAGGGCGCAATGCAGGCCGCTGCGCAGCGCCCGCCGCAGCACCGGCAAATCCTTGTTGAACAATTGATCCTGGAGATGGCGCGTGCCGGTGGACACCAGAATGCGCCCGCCGCTGAGAATCGCCGGCGTCAGATAGGCGAAGGTCTTGCCGGTGCCCGTGCCCGCCTCGGCGATCAACGCCGACCGGTCGGCCAGCGCGCGCGCCACCGCCTTGCCCATCTCCACCTGCCCTCGCCGGGGCGAAAACCCGCTGACCGCGTCAGCCAACCCGCCGCCCAGAAAGCGCTCGACCCTGGAGGAAAGGCCGCTCAATTCGACTGGTAGCGCGCCGCCTGGGCGCGCGCCTCGGCCATGCCGCTGGCGTCGCCCAGCTTGCCGCGAACCCTGGCGATCAGTTGCCAGTTCCCGGCCAGCAACAACGAGCGGCCCTGGGCGAAACGGTTGGACTTGCGGGCCAGCGCCTCCGCCTGCTGGTAGCGTTGCTGCTCAAAGCGGATTCGCGCCAGCCGCGACCACAACCGGGGGTTGCGCGGCTCGATCCGCAAGGCGCGCTCGATCAGGGCCGAGGCGCGCGCCAGCTCCCCCTGATCCGCCATCCGCCGCGACTGATCCAGCAGGGCCACCACCACCGGGGACTGAGACTCCGACGATCCGGCCTCCGGCTGTGACGGCTCGGGCGGCACGCCCACGACCTCCGGCTCCGAGGGCAGCGGAACCGGCTGGGGGGGATGATGGATATCCACCGGCTCGATCGTCACCTGGGGCTCGGGGCGGGGCGGCGGCTGAACCGCCGGAACCTTCTTTTGCGCAACCGGCGGCGGACGATGCGGCGCGACCGAACAGGCCGGCAGCGTCAGCGCCGCCGCCAACAAGAGCATGGATGGAAACACGGCTGTCCGGTGGAACACCCGCGAGATCTTCGACTTGTCCGACCTGATCAACTCACTGCCGCCCTTTGCGAGAAAACCCAATGCTAGCCGTGTTGGGCGGCGCAAGCAATCGAGGCGTAGCGACACGGCGTTATCAAGTGCCCGCACCCCGAGATGAAGCGCGTCGCAATGCCCCCCCCAGCCACGCTTGTGGGGATGATTGCGGTGGGTGTTTCACTCCATCACCGCGGCTCTCCGTCACCCCCCCACCTCGTCATTCCCGCGAAAGCGGGAATCCAGCGCCTCGCTCTGGATTCCGGGTCTTCGCTCCACTCAGCCCGGAATGACGGATAGGGGGATTCGGTCGTGGAGCCTCTATACTTCTCGCGACCAGGAATACCCCATTCATGGCGTGCAGATTTTCATCGATAGCTGCGTTGTAAAAACTTGACGTAGCGCCACTATGCCTGCGTTTTTATGGCTTGCTCTCGACGAAAATCTACACGCCATGAATGGGGTATTAGTCGTTGCATATATACTCGCCTATAGTGATGAGGGGTGGTATAATGCGCCCATGACTAGATCAGAATTACGCAGCAAGAGACGCAAGGAAGTTGTTGAAGCCATAATCATCCGTCAGGAACCAGTTCATCTGGTCGCAAGGGTTTACAATATTCCCTATCGCA
>DRPO01000216.1 GCA_011330835.1 Gammaproteobacteria bacterium
GGCTTTCATCGAACGACAGTTACCCACGCTGAAAGCCAATCTCGAAGCCGCCGAATCCGCGCTGGAGGCGCGCAAACGAGCGCATGGCGCGGTTGACCTGGGGATGAAGGCCCAGTCCATCATCGATAGCTCGGCGGATATTGAAAAACAGATTTCCCTGCTTGAAATGGAGCGCGCTGAATTGAAGCGCAAATTCACGGACAATCATCCCCGAGTGATCGCGCTGAACAAAAAACTGTCCTACCTCCGCGGCAAGAAAGGCAGCCTGAACAAAAAGCTCAAATCAATTCCGCAGGCGGAATGGGAAGCGGCGAAACTGACCCGGAACGTCAAGGTCGCCAACGAGCTTTACCTGATGCTACTGAACAAGGGACAGGAGCTGAAAGTCGCCAAGGCTGGAGCCACCGGCAATGTACGCATCGTCGACCGGGCGGCGGCTGGATCGTTGCCGGTTTCGCGCTCAAAGCGCTCCATTCTGGGGCTTGCTCTGATGATAGGGCTGGCGCTCAGTGGGGCCGTCATTTATCTGCGCCGCAGCCTGCATCGGGGGATGATCGACCCCGCCGAAATCGAAGCCCGCACCGGCGTTTCCGTCTACGCCGAGGTGCTGGAATCCAGAGAGCAACGCCGCATCAAGTTGCGCCGCTGGCGAAGCCGCGAAACATCGGGAGAAAAACTGTTGGCGCGCCTGAACCCCAAGGACTCCGCCGTGGAAGCGCTGCGCAGCCTGCGCACCTATCTGCAATTCGCACAGGCGGAAGCCGACAACAACATCATCGTGATCAGCGGCCCGTCGCAAGGCGTGGGCAAATCATTCATCGCGGCCAATCTGTCCGCCGTACTGGCGGATGACGACAAAAAAGTATTGTTGATCGATGCTGATATCCGCAAGGGTTACCTGCACGCCTATTTCAACGGCAAACGCGACCCCGGCCTATCGGACCTGATCACCCGCAAGGCCGGACTGAAGCAGGCCATCCGAAAAGACAGCAAGCGCCTGCACTACCTTCCGACAGGGGCGATCCCCCCCAACCCATCGGAAATTCTGGGGTCACGGCGTTTTTCACGGCTGTTGCGCAGCGCCGCCAAGTCCTATGACCTCGTTATCGTCGATACCCCGCCCGTGCTCGCGGTAACCGACCCACTGGTCATCGCCAAACAGGCCGGCACGCTGTTTCTCGTTCTCAAGGCGGGAGAACATCACGAGAAAGAAATCACCGAAGCGGTCAAACGCTTCAACAAAGCCGGCATCCCCGTCAATGGTTTCATTCTCAACCAGCTACCTCGAGTCCGGCACACCAAATACGGCTATGGCGTCAATGGCAACGCCTATTACCAATATTCCTATCGCTGACCGTACAGCAAAACGTGATCGCGGCGCTATCGCGGCAGTCGCCAACTCACGCCTTGGCTGAAGCGACGGTGCAGGCGTGGCCCCGGTCACGGGATTCTAAGGTAACGGCGGTTACAGTCCTCCCTGACTCGATACCCTTTGCAACCGAGAACACCCATTCAAGTTGCGCATCTTTTCACCGATAGCTGCGTTGTAACACTTGCCATGACCCCAACCATGCCTGCGTTCCTACAGCTTGCTCTCGACGAAAATCTACGCCCCCTGAATGAGGCATACTCAATCGCAAAAGGTATAAACCCATAACGAAACCAACCTCGTTCCGGCAAGGATTGCCGGACGCCAGACCACAGGGACGTAATAATGAAGACGCTGATTTTTCCGGTTTTTCTGTTGGCATCCGCCTGCTCTTTCAACCCCGCCAGAGAGGCCGCTCGGCCCGAATGCCCCACCTCTTTTTCCCAGACCAGCGAAAACGCCTCCCCAGGTAATGCGCCAATGGAATATCTACCCGCCAGTTACCACCGGGATCAACGCATCGAACGTCTACAGCGCGCCAAAAGGGGAAGAAATCTCTACCTGGGGGCCGGCATGGCGGGACTGAACAACCCCACCAATCCCTCCGGCGATGTCGACAACGTGGCAGTCGCCGTTGGCGGAAAGCTGTCGCTGCGCCATATTTCCCTGCGCCCGGAAATGCAACTGGCCGAGCGATCCAACGCCTTCAATGCCACGCTCTCGCGTGATTTCGCCATTGCCGGAAATGGCCTCGGCGCCATCGAAGGCAATCTCGGGGTCGGCTATTCCACGACGACCGGTCACGAGAACAACGTACTCGGAAACAGCAACACCCCCTACCTTCGCCTTGGCGCTGAAGGCTATCTGGCGGGCAACATCGTTACTGGCGCCGCGCTAATGATCGCCCCCTGGGGATACAATGGCGACGCCACAGCCATCGCCGGCGTGGGCTATTTCGGCTTTTCGTTCTGAACTTGCGCGACAAATATAGCTCTCGTGGTCAAGAACGCTCTGATCGGGGCATTCTTGGCCGCGAAAGGCGCATATGCTTCTTGCGACCAAGCCCCCCCCTTTCAGGCCGCGCATCTTTTCGCAGATAGCTGCATCAGGGCAATCGCGCTTAAATTTGATAGCATAAAAATCAGTAACTTATGATGCGCTCAACGTGCTGTGAGAGCGTTTTTTCAATAAATCGACACTCACTGCTTCTGTAAGCTTCTGATTAATAAGCACATGAAGAAGTCAAGACATTTTAAGCGCGATTGCCCTGATAGCTGCATTGCAATAACTTGACGTAACCCCGCTGTGCCTGCTTTTTTACGCCTTGCTCTCGACGAAAATCTACACGCCCTGAATGGGGTATTCTTGATCGCGAGAAGTATAGCTCTCGAACCGCCAGACCGGAACCAGCCGCTCCAGCAGCGAATCTCCGCCATGTTCGTAGCGGCTGCCGTCGGCCCGGATGCGAAAGCCGTGGTCGGCGAAGATCAGCAGCGGTCTCGCGGGGTCGAGGCGGGGCAACAGGGGTTTGATGGCCAGTTCCAGGTGGGTGAGCGCGAGCTTGGTCAGAGCATTGAAAGGGGTGAATCCCGAGTGGATCAGTTCGTCGATGACGTTGATCTTTTCCATGGGGTGATTCAAACCAGCTTCCAGCAATGCGGCGTAGCAGGCGTCGGTTGTGGTTTCGCTCCCGACCAGCGCGTAGCCGCGGCTCGGGGGACGCCAGGCCTGGAATAGCTGGCGCAGTCGGGGTTCGAGCGCTTCGATCAGAGCCGGGCCGAGGCAGTCGATGAGCAGCCATTGGGCCTGCTCGTGGCGCGGCAGTTCGTCGGCCAGGCGGGGAATGGCTTGCGGCGGCGGGGTCTTCGCCAGGGCGTCGAGCCGCTCCAGCCAGTCGGCGCCGGCCAGGGGCAGCAGGCGCGCGTGTTGCGCGTACAGGCGCGAGGCCAGGTTGGCCACGGCGTCCGCGTCGGCGGCCTCCGAGAGGCGGCGCAGCTCCACCAGGGCGCCAACCGGGCCTGACGCGATGTCCATCGGCAGCGCCAGCGTTCCTTCGTACAGCCAGCCAAGGATCTTGTCGACGGCTTCATCGGGCAAGGCAAGCCGGTCCAGTTGCCGCAAGGCTTCCGTGCCGGCCCATTCCGGGCGCATAGCGTCGGTCATCCGTTGACGGTGGTCGAGGCCCAGGCCGTTGGGCAGGGCGACACCATGCCTGAGCGCCTGTTCGACGCACCAGAGCGCGAC
>DRPO01000217.1 GCA_011330835.1 Gammaproteobacteria bacterium
ATGCCGAATTCGACAACCGCCTGTTCATTGGTGGAGACGGCGACAAAGTGTTTCGCCACGGCCCGCTCGTCTCCGGCGCTTCCGACAAGCCAGCACCGGGCGGTTTTGGCGTTGGTCAGCGTTTCCTGGGTGGTGAAGGTTTTGGAGGCGATGATAAACAGGGTTCGCGCCGGATCCAGACCCTGCAGGGTGACGCCGATGTCCGCCGCGTCCACGTTGGAAACGAAATGGGGGGTGACGCCAAGAGTCTGATAGGGCCGCAAGGCCTCGCAGACCATGGCCGGCCCGAGATCGGAGCCGCCGATGCCGATGTTCACCACGTCGGTGATCCGCTCGCCTGTATAGCCGCGCCATTGGCCGCTATGGATTTTCTCCGCGAATTCGCGCATATGGGCCAGTTCGGCTTGCACCGCCGGCATCACGTCCTCGCCGTCCACATAGACGGGCTCTCCGGAGCGGTTGCGCAGCGCGGTATGCAAAACGGCGCGCTTTTCGGTGGTGTTGATCTTCTCGCCCCGAAACATGCGCTCGCGCCAGGCCGGCAACTCGCGCGCCTCGGCCAGCTCGATCAGCAGGCTCAGCGTTTCTCCGGTGATGCGGTTTTTCGAGTAATCGAACAGGAGATCGTCCAGTCGCAATGAAAACTTCTCGAAGCGGCGCGGGTCGGCGGCGAAAAGCGCCTTCATCGAGACATCGGCGGTTTCGGCGTAATGCGCCTTGAGACGCCGCCAGACCGGCAGGCGGGTCAGGGAAGGAGAGGAAGCATCGGTCATGAGGGACAGTCCGTTGAATGAGAGATCGGAAAACTACCGTATTATTCGCGAGGACTCTACCCCGTATTTCTCACCGGATCGTGGACTTCTCGCGCGGCTTGTGAGACCTCCGGACAATCTGATTGCGGCATTCGGCATGACGAAAACCCACACGTCGGGCCAGATCTGTATAATACGCGATCGCCTTTCCCGGGCGTGACCGGATTTCCAACCGAAAGATCAACAACCTGCTACCCCCGATGACGCTACCCGCCCCCCAACCGACCGATTACGACGACAAGACCCTGCGCTCCCAGGTCAAGCTGCTGGGCAATACGCTGGGGAAAGTGATTCGCAATCACGCCGGCGAGGATATCCTGGAGGCGGTGGAAGCCTTGCGGCAGGGGTTTATCGTGCTGCACGATGACCCCGATGAGGACAAGCGCCGCGAGTTGATGGATGACATCAACGCGCTGGACAGCGAATCGCTGGAGCTGGTCATCCGCGCGTTCAATATCTATTTCAGCCTGGCCAACATTGCCGAGGAATCTTCGGCCTACCGCTGGCGACAGCGGGTGCTCAACAGCGGCGGGACGCTGTGGAAAGGTTCTTTCGACCACACGCTGCGGGAGTTCCATCAGCAGGACATCTCGCTGGACGACCTGCAAAAGCTCCTGGGGCATCTTTCCTATTCACCGGTCTTCACCGCGCATCCGACCGAGGCCCGTCGCCGCACCACGATGGAGGCGCTGCGGCGCATCTTCGTGCTGACGCACAAGTTCCAGCAACCCCGGCTGGGCGCCGAGACGCGCGATCTGATCCGCGAGCGCCTGGAAGCCGAAATTACCGTCTTGTGGCAAACCAACGAGGTGCGCGACACCAAACCGGAGGTGCTCGACGAGATCAAGAACGGCCTCTACTATTTCCGCAAGAGTCTGTTTCGCGCCGTGCCGATGACCTACCGCTTTTTCGAGCGCGCCATCTGCAAGACCTACGGCGCGGACGACTTCAACGACCCGGTCATCCCGGTCCCGAGCTTTATCCGGTTCGGCTCCTGGATCGGCGGCGATCGCGACGGCAACCCCTTCGTCAAGCCGGAAACCACCCGCATCGCCGCGCACATGCAGATGCGCGAAGTGCTGCAAGCCTATCTCGCGCGCGCCCGCGAGCTACGCCACAAGCTGACCCACTCGTCATTGTTCTGCCAGCCGTCCGAGGCGTTCCTCGAATCCCTGCGCCAGGATGACGCCGCGCTGAAAGAGAAGGTCTTCGGCGACCGGGAGCGGTTCGGAACCGAGCCCTACCGGCGCAAGTTCTACTATATGATCCACAGGCTCGAACGCACGCTGGACGCCGCCTGCCGGCGCATCGAGGCGCCCAACGACGTGATCATGCCCGACGAGGACGCCTACGCCAGCGCCGACGCCTTTCTGGAGGATCTTCGGCTGATCCGCGACTCGCTGATCTCGCATGGCGACCGGATTGTCACCCGGGGCCAGTTGAAAGACCTGATCCGGCTGGTCGAAAGCTTCGGCTTCCACCTGATGCGCCTGGACATCCGCCAGGAATCGACGGTGCATAGCGAAGCCGTCGCCGAAATCCTCCAGGCGCTGGAAGGAATCGACTACGCCGCGCTCGACGCCCCGGCGCGCATCGCCACGCTCACCCGCCTGATCGAAGCGCCCAGCCTGCGCCTGCCGAAAACCCCATTCAGCGAATCCACGGCGGAAACGCTGGCGGTATTCGACACCATCCATCGCCTGCGCAACGAAATCGGCCCGGAAATCATCGGCGCCTACGTCATCTCGATGACCCACAGCGCGACCCATGTGCTGGAAGTCATGCTGCTGGGACGTCTGACCGGACTGGTCGGCAAACAGGACGGCGAACCCTTCTGCCACCTCGTCATCTCGCCGCTGTTCGAAACCATCGAGGATCTGCGCCACATCGACGCCGTGCTGACGCAACTGCTCGACGATCCGGTCTATCTCCAGTATCTGAAAGCCGCCGGCAACCTCCAGGAAGTCATGCTCGGCTATTCCGACTCGTGCAAGGACGGCGGCCCTCTGGCCTCCCACTGGAACCTCTACGAAGCCCAGCGGAAGATCATCGACATCACCCAGCCGCGCGGCATCGACTGTCGGCTGTTCCACGGACGCGGCGGCACGGTCGGACGCGGCGGCGGCCCGACCCACGACGCCATCCTCTCCCAGCCCGAGGGCACGGTGCACGGCCAGATCAAGTTCACCGAACAGGGCGAGGTGCTGACCTACCACTACAGCAACGTCGAAACCGCCTCCTACGAAATCGCCATGGGCGCCACTGGCCTGCTCAAGGCCTCGGTCAACCTGGTGGACGAAACCGTCGATATCGACCCGCGTTTTCACGACATCATGGAAAAGCTCGCCGGCTGGTCGGAACAAGCCTACCGCGAACTGACCGACCACACCGAAGGCTTCCTCGACTACTTCTACGAAACCACGCCCGTCGAGGAAATCGGTCAGCTCAACATCGGCTCGCGCCCCTCGCACCGCAAGGCCTCGCGCTCCAAGGAATCGATCCGCGCCATCCCTTGGGTGTTCGGCTGGTCGCAATCGCGCCACACCATTCCCGCCTGGTACGGCATCGGAACCGCGCTGGAGCGTTTCCGCGACATCGACCCCGGCAACCTGGCCCTGCTGCGGAACATGTACGAGCGCTGGCCGTTCTTCCGCACCATCATCAGCAACGTGCAGATGGCCCTGATGAAAGCGGAAATGAACGTCGCCCGGGAATACGTCTCGCTGGCTCGCGACCAGCGGACGGCCATGAAGATCTACGCGCATATTCGCGAAGAATACAACCGCACCGTGGTCCAGGTGCTCAACATCGTCGACAGCAAGATGCTAATGGAAGACTCCCCGATTCTCGAACGCTCGCTGAATCGCCGCGAGCCCTACATCAGCGCCCTCAACCACGTCCAGGTCTCCCTGCTCAAGCGCCACCGCGTCAAGCGCGACCGGCCCGCGCCCGATGAATGGCTGCCGCCGCTGCTGCGCTCCATCAACGCGATCGCGGCGGGGATGCGGAATACCGGTTAGCCCGGACTGAAATCCGGGCTGGCTCCGGGCAGAAGCGCTGGCAAGCGCGAGGGGGTATTCCTGGTCGCGAGAGGTATACTTCTCGCGCTCAAGAATACCCCGTTCAGGGTGCGTAGGTTTTCGTCGAGAGCAAGGCGCAAAAACGCAGGCATAGTGGGGCTACGTCAAGTTTTCGCAACGCAGCTATCGGCGAAAAGATGCGTGGCCTGAGCGGGGTATTCTTGATCGCGAGAAGTA
>DRPO01000218.1 GCA_011330835.1 Gammaproteobacteria bacterium
GAAGCCGAGCAGGTAGAAGCCGAGCAGGTAGAAGCCGAGCAGGTAGAAGCCGAGCAGGTAGAAGCCGAGCAGGTAGAAGCCGAGCAGGTAGAAGCCGAGCAGGTAGAAGCCGAGCAGGTAGAAGCCGAGCAGGTAGAAGCGGAGCAGGCGGAAGCCGAGCAGGCGGAAGCCGAGCAGGCAGAAGCCGAGCAGGCGGAATCGCTGCGACCGGCAGTCAGTGGAGACGCTACAGTGCTGCCTTCCGTGGAATTGCCGGGGGCGGCGTCCACGGGAGACGCTGGTTCCGCCACCCAGGTGACCGAACTGGTCGAGGTCTTTCTCGACGAGTGTCAGGAGTTGCTGGAGAGCTGTGACGACGCCATGGCGCGTTGGGAAAAGTCACCGGATGATCTGGAGCCGGTGGGCGAGATCAAGCGTGATCTGCATACCCTCAAGGGCAGCGCGCGCATGGCGGGCGTCAGTGAAATCGGCAATCTCAGCCACGCCATGGAAACGCTGCTTGGCGACATCACGGGCGGTGGCGTTCAGGGCGGGAGCGATCTCTTTCCTGTGATTCATAGCGCGTTCGACAAGATCAATGAGCTGGCTGATGAGGTCCGGAGCGGTCGGGCCTTGTCGCCGATCGAGCCTGTCGTCGCCTTGCTGGAGAAAGTCCGAGCCGGGGGCAAGCCGGAAGAAGAGGATTTCCGGCGTCTCGATGCGGATGCCGGGAAGCCCGAGGCGAAACCTCGCGCGGAGGCGCCGCCGGCGCTCAAGGAAATCAAGGGAGAACTCGATCTGCCAGGCGTCGAGGCGGAGCCTCAACCGGAAGCCGCGCCGCGTCTTCAGGAGGCGATCAAGATCAGCGCCGAGTTGCTGGATCGTCTGGTCGACAATGTCGGCGAGGTCAACGTGTTCCACTCCCGGGTCGAGCAGCAGGTTGGTTCATTCGATTTCAACCTCAAGGAACTGGATCAGACCATCCGCCGGGTTACCGAACAGTTGCGGCGGCTGGAGCTGGAAGCCGAGGCGCAGATTCTCCACCGCAACAAGGGGATGCCGCCGAATCCGGACGACAGCGTGGTGGGCCGACAATTCGACCCGCTGGAACTGGACCGCTATTCCAAGCTGCAACAGCTCTCCCGCTCGCTCGCGGAAAGCACCAGCGACCTGAAAAACATTCACCAGTTGCTGGCCGACGAGGTGACGGGGCTCGACAAGATCCTTCAGCAACAGGCGCGGGTGAGCAACGAGCTTCAGGAAGGGCTGATGCGCACGCGGATGTCCCGGTTCAAGGTGATGGCGCCGAGGCTGCGTCGCGTGGTGCGCCGCACCGCCATGGATCTGGGCAAGGAGGTCGATCTGACGATCGAGGGCGACAACGCCGAGCTCGATCGCAAGATGCTGGAAAGCATTGTCGTTCCGCTGGAGCATTTGTTGCGGAACGCGATTGCTCACGGCATCGAGTCCCCGGAACGGCGCGAGGCCCTGGGCAAGCCCAGAGAAGGCAAAATCCTGGTGTCGATTCGCCGCGAAGGTCCGCAGATCGTCGTCTCGGTCAAGGACGATGGCGCGGGTGTGGATCGCGAAAAGGTCATTGCCCGGGCGCTGGAAAACGGTCTGATCAGCGAGGGCGAAACGCTCAGTCCGGGGGAAATCAACAAACTGATCCTGCGTCCCGGATTCAGCACCGCCGACGAGGTGAGTCAGGTGGCGGGCCGCGGCGTGGGCATGGACGTGGTGATGACGCAGTTGAAACAGCTCAACGGCGTGCTGGAGATCGACTCCGAGCCGGGCAAGGGATCGGAATTCCGCATCAGCATCCCCTTCACGCTGGCCATCAACATGGCGTTGCTGATCATCGCCAACAAGGGGCGCTACGCCGTGCCGATGGGCGCTATCGATGGCGTATTGCAGATACCCGGCAAATCACTGGCGGAAAAAATGGCCTCGCCATCGGCCACGATCAGTTACGCCGGAGCGGAGTACCGCCTCCACTCGCTGCCTTCGGTGCTCGAAAAGATCGCGCCGCCGGCGCTCAATGAGAGTCATGTCTATCCGGTTCTTCTGGGGCGCTCGGGAACCCGGCGGGTGGCGTTCATCGCCGATGAGATCCTGGGCAACCGCGAGATCGTGGTGAAACCGGTCGGCTCGCTGCTGGGCGCTCTGGAGAGCATCTCGGGCGCCACCATCCTGGGCGATGGGCAGATTGTTCTGATTCTCGATATCGCGGGGTTGGTGCGTCAGACGTTGACCGACAAGGCGTATGTCGAAGAGCCGGTTCAGGAGGAGGAAGAAAAGCCGACGCTGGTGATGGTGGTCGACGACTCCATTACGATCCGCAAGGTCACCTCGCGCATGCTGGAAAGGAACAATTTCGCGGTTGTGACCGCCAAGGACGGATTGGACGCCATTGCCCAGTTGCAGGAAGTTCGTCCCGATATCATGCTGCTGGACATCGAGATGCCCCGCATGGATGGCTTCGAGCTGGCGGAACACATTCGCGGCTCCGAGGATAATCCCGATCTGCCGATCATCATGATCTCTTCCAGAACCGGGAAAAAACACAGGGACAAGGCGGCCCAGCTTGGCGTCGATCGCTTCCTGGGCAAACCCTACCAGGACCAGGAACTGCTGGAAAACATCAACGCCTTGCTCAAGGGTGAGAAGAATGGAAGCGAACAACCTGTCCACTAGCGAGGCGGTCCAGGTTCTGATTGTCCCGTTGCAGGGCGTCAACCTGGTCATTCCCCAGGCGCTGGTGATGGAAATCCAGCCGGTGACCGAGGTTCGGCATGCGCTGGCCGACAGTCCGGCGTGGTGTCGCGGCGAAATCGATTGGCGCGGGTCGAGGGTTCCGTTGCTGTCGATCGAAGAGTGGTGCGGCCTGGAGCGGGCTTCGTCAGGCGGGCGGACGCGCCGCGTCGCGATCCTCAAGGGCGCATCCAAACAGGTGGACATCGGCTACTACGCCATCGAAATCCATTCCATCCCCCACCCGGTGCGGGTTTCGCCAGTGGACATCCAGGCGGTCGACGCGCGCTCCGACTGTGAATTGTTTCAACAATCGGTCAAGGTGGCTGGCGTTTATGGCGAGCTTGTCGATCTCGATTTGCTTGAGAGCCGGGTTGTCGCCTTGTTTCGCCCATCCCGCCGGAATGAACCGGAAGCCTGAATTCCGCCGCCCTGTCCAATGCTCTTCGTGGACAATGCCTGATCGAGGAAGGCCAGCATGCGCTGACGAACGGCGGGCCAGGCCAGCGACTGGATGTGTTTCGCGCCCTCTTGCAGGATGAGCGGTTTGGGCTCGTTGGCGCGCGCGTACAGCCGCTGGGCGTGGCTGCTGGGCACTATTTGATCGTCCTTGCCGTGGATGACCAGTAGCGGGATTCCACGTATCTTCCCGATATCATCGAGTAAGTTTGGGCTGGCGGGGAAGAGATACTGAAGCGCGCGGCTCAAGGGGCGGGTCAGGATCATTTCGGACATTTTCTCGCGCGCGATGCGGCGAAATCCGGAAAATGCGCTGTCGATAATCAGCGCCCGTATCGGGAAGGGTGGCGGGCGTTCGGCCAGCGCGCCGATCGCGAGCGAGGCGCCCAGGCTTTGTCCAAAGATGGCGTATCGCCTTTCATTTTGAGGCAGCAGCGTGTCGATGGTTTTCAGCACCACGTTGAGATCCGTCATGGCGTTGGCGAGCGTCGAATGTCCGGTCGACAGACCAAACCCCCGGTAGTCATAGAGCGCGACGTTATAGTGTTTTGCCGGCAGCCAGCGTACCGAGGCGATGTGGTAGCTGATGTTCTGGGCATTGCCATGAAGAAAGACAATGGAGCCCTTGACGGGAGGCTTCCCGGGCAGCAGCCAGCCGTGAAGGTTGGCGCCATCGGGGGTTCTCGCGCGAAAGGTTTGGTAATCGAGGTCTAACTGCCGGGGGGTGAGAATCAGTTGGCCTTCCGGTACGAAGAACAATCCGCCACAGCTGGATAGCGCGATCGCCAACAGACCCATCAGGGTCGCCTTCTGCTTTCGTCCCCAATACAGAGCGTCTCTCACGATCAAGAACGGTGGTCCGCCGTATTGAGCGCGCGTCTTGTTTTTCGCGGAGATATCCGTTGGTTCATCCTGTTTGACACCTCCTGGTGGTTAATCTATAACCTTGCATTCCTACTAGTCATTCAAGGAAATGAGCATGAAAAAGACACTAGCGACATTGACGGCGGCAGCCGCCTTGGCGGCTTCGTCCAGCGCGTTCGCGGATCATGGAGCCGGATGCGGTCTGGGTCAACAGATTTTCGCGGGACAGTCTGGACTGGGGCCGCACGTTCTTGCGGCGACCACCAACGGAACTTCGTCCAATCAGTTGTTTGGCTTGAGTTTCGACAGTCTGGGGTGCCAGGGGGAAAGCATGATTACCGCCCAGTACCAGCGGAATCTGTACGTGGCGGGCAATATGGACAGTATCGCGAGAGATGCGGCGAAGGGGGGCGGAAGCCACTTGCACGCGCTTGCCGATTTGATGGCGATTGACGCGGCGGATCAGCCGGCGTTCTTTACGTTGGCGCAAAGCCGGTACGACGAGTTGTTCGCCGACAATGGCAATGATCCGGCGGTTTTTATCCAGCGT
The DNA here is from genome assembly GCA_011330835.1 of Gammaproteobacteria bacterium. Classification (GTDB taxonomy): domain Bacteria; phylum Pseudomonadota; class Gammaproteobacteria; order UWMA-0217; family UWMA-0217; genus HyVt-560. The sequence continues at coordinate 4,607 of DRPO01000218.1, forward strand.
TTGCAGACGGCCATGGCCGGTCAGCCCGCGTTGTCCCGCTATGCCGCTCAGTAAGCGATTACGAATCAAGGAGTTCATAATGAAAACATTTGTAAAAGTTGCCAGCTCGTTGGCGTTGGTTGCGACGTTTTCCGTTCATGCGGTCGAGACGGGCGCGGGTTGTGGTCTTGGCGCCGAGGTATTGGATGGAAAGAACAGTCGGGGCGCCAATATCGCCGCGGCCATTCTGAACAACCTGGTGATTCCCAATACCTTATTCATGACGACCGGAGACGGTTTGATGGGATGCGATCCGACCCAGACCGTGAAGCGCGAGGAGGCGAAAAAGATTTTCGTTGCTTCCAATCTGGATCAGATTTCGAGCGACGCCGCGCGTGGGGCGGGCGATCACCTTGAGGCATTGGCTTATCTGATGGGGATTCAGGAAAGCGACAAGGCGGCGTTTGTCCACCTGACTCAGGCCGAGTTCGACAGCGTGTTCGCCTCATCGCGTCCCGAACACGTTCTCGCCGCGCTCGACCAAGCCATGGCGCGCGACGCAAGTCTGTCCAAATACGCCGCGCGATAGCGCGGACGCCCTTTCTTGCTTGCAAGTCTGAAGGAAACCCGTCGCGAGGCGGGTTTCTTTATACTTCTCGCGTTCAAGAATACCCCGTTCAGGGTGCGTGGATTTTCGTCGAGAGCAAGGCGTAAAAACGCAGGCATAGTGGCGCTACGTCAAGTTTTTACAACGCAGCTATCGGCGAAAAGATGCGCGCCATGAATGGGGTATTCTTGATCGCGAGAAGTATATTTCTGTTGTCAATACTTGGCAAAACACTATTTCCCTTTTCCAGAATCGCCGGGTGGCGGGGTGGGAAGGCATTTCGTGCGCGAGTGATTGGGTTGGGGGTGTTACTGGCCTTGCCCTCGGCGGCCATGGCGGGGAAGCCCCCGTCGGTTGAGTCGGCGTTGGCCCGCAATGACTATGATGAGGCGGCCAGGCTGGCCTTCGAGACTGGAGCTTCCGGTGAGCTGGCGGCTTCGCTATCGAGTCTGATTAGTCGCGCCCGTGAGCTGGAACTGGCCGAACGTCCGATGTGGCGCGTTCTGTTGCATTATCGCAAGACCTTGTCGGGCGGCTGGAAAAGCCAGGTCGACGCGCCTTATTTTTTCCTCTCCAGGCAAGGCAAGAGCAATCCCGTACGGGAGCTGGAGGCGACGTTGGCGGCGTTCTTTTCCAATTCCCCGAAGCCGCCAATGCGCTTGTCTCCCCGATGCCGGTTCGTCGCGCGCCGCCAGTGGCTGACGCAAGCCCTGGGCGATGTCGCGGGGCAAGTTCCCGCCGATCCCTGTCCCGAGTACGCGCTCTACAAACGGTTTTTCAAAACGGATGCATTGACTGTCGTGTTTCCCTCGGCGCACCCCAATAGTCCTTCCTCGGCTTTTGGGCATACCCTGTTGCGTCTCGACAAGCGGGGACAGAGCCCTGAATTGCGGATGCTCAACCAGAGCCTCAATTTCGCCGCCGAGGTGCCGGAGGATGTGAACCCGCTGTCGTATGTCATCGGCGGGATGGCCGGCGGCTTCCAGGGCAAGTTCCGGTTTCTGCCTTATCACATCAAGTTGCGGGAGTATGGCGAGGTGGATAATCGAGACATCTGGGAGTATGAGTTGAATCTCGATCCGGGGCAGATTGATCGGGTGCTGGCGCATGCTTACGAACTGCTGATCGCCTGGTTCGACTATTACTTCTTTCGCGAAAACTGTTCTTATCATTTGTTGTCTCTGCTCGACGTGGCCGATCCTGATATGGATTTGACCCGGGATTTTCCGCTGTGGGCGATACCGGTGGATACCCTGAAGGCGCTTGATCGCAAGGGATTGGTGCGTGAGCGCCGGTTCATGCCGTCGATGGCGCGGAAGATCCGGCGTGAGCAGGAAGCGCTGGGACCCCGGTTAATCACCGTCGTCGATGAGGTGACGAACACCGAGGATCCGGGAGTTGTCGAAGTCCTGACGCGGTTGACGCCGGTCGAGCAGGCGCGGGTGTTGGATCTGGCCGGAGACTATCGCCGTTATCAGCGCCTGAACGGTGGGGGCGCGGTCAACCGCTTGAGCCCGGCGGAGCGCCAATTGCTCAAACTGCGGAGCAAGATTCCCGTCGCTACCCGGGATCCCGAGATCCGGCGCCCCGACGCCGCGCCTGATCAGGGGCATGATGTTTCGCGAGTCGAAGCGGGAGCGCGCCAGTCGCGGGACGGAGCCCTTTACACCTTGCAATATCGACCGGCCTATCATGATTTTCTCGACCCGGCGGCGGGCTATGGCGACAACACCTCGATTGATTTTATCGCTCCGACCGTCGCATGGCCCGAGCGGGGGCGTCCCTGGTTAAGGCGTTTTACGTTGCTCGATATCCAGTCGGTGGAGCCGCGCGATCATTTTTTTAGGCCCGTATCCTGGCGCACACGAATCGCCTGGGAAAAGCCGGCAAAAGATCAGCCGGCCCAGGTTGATTTGCTTGGCGGAGCCGGCCTGGCGAGGCGGGCTGGGGACGACGGTCCTATCGGATACGTATTCGCGGAAGGGAGTTTGCGCAGGGACAGGGCGCTGGACAAATCCACGACCATCGTTGGCGGACTGCGCGCGGGCGCGCTGTGGGCGCCGACGAGGAGGCTGCGCGGACAGGTTGAATTGACGGCATTGCGGGATTTTCGCAACCAGGGGGATCTGGTTTCCGCGCGCCTCGATATTAGCGTCGCGGTCAACAAGAATCTGGCGTGGGTGATTGGCGTGATTGGGGAGGGCCGCGGAATCCACGCCATGCGCGGCGATGGTCGGATGGCGTTGCGGTGGTATTTCTAATCGACTCAGTCATCCTGGCAAAGGCTGGGGAGCGCCGGAAATTTCACCGAGGCTGTCGTTTTCCGGCAAGCTTTGAGCTTTACTCAATATACCTCTCGCGACCTGGAATATCCCATTCAGGCTGCGCATCTTTTCGCCGATAGCAGCGTTGCAAGAACTTGACGCAGTCCCGCCATGCCAGCGGTTTTGCGCCTTGCTCTTGGCGAAAACCTGCGTACCCTGAACGGGGAATTCCTGGTC
>DRPO01000219.1 GCA_011330835.1 Gammaproteobacteria bacterium
ATTGACGTTGAAATACGGATTGCCGCTGGCGTAGAAACGATCGCCCACCCTCGCGCCCCAGCCTTGCCGCTGGGATCCGGTGGCGTCGCCAAACATCCACTGCGCGCGCTGGGTATTGTGGGCGAACAGCTCGAACGGGACGGGCGCGCCATTGGCCGCCTCCTCGGGCGTCACCGGCCTGACCAGCGTGCCGACATTGGCGACGATGGCCAGCTTGCCGGACTCGAACAGCCAGTGCATTCCGCCCATCGTGTCCCGCATGCCCCAGTCCAGCGGATTCAGCCCGTTGCGGTTGGCGTGGTCGAACGGCAGCAGGCTATCCCTCGGCAAGGCAATGACATCGCGCGCCCGTCGGTAGTCGGCGTGAGCGTCCCGCTGTGTCGGCGCGATCATGTTGAATACATCCGCGCCGCCCTCCAGCAGCACCACGACCAGCGCCTTGTACGGCCCCCCCAGCCCGGCGGCGGCCAGCCGCCGCCACCGGGGCGAAACCGCCGCTGCTGGAGGTATATTTCTCGCGGTCAAGAATACCCCATCCATGGCGTGCGTCTTTTCGCCGATAGCGGCGTTGCAAAAACTTGACGTAGCCCCACTATGCCTGCGTTTTTGCGCCTTGCTATCGACGAAAATCCACGCACCCTGAATGGGGTATTATTGAACGCGAGAAGTATATAGCTGTCTTGCAGCATCACGCCCTCCACCTCCGGCAGGGTCGACAGCGAGCGAAGGGTGGCGATCATCGGCTCTATGGTCGGCAACGGTTGCAGGTAGCCGCCGAAATTGGTGGCGTAGAGCCAGGTCCAGATATGCCCGGTGCGCTGCGTCCAGCCCCGCAGCGCATCGGCCAGCGGCGCATTGATCGGCCCCTGGTTCAGCGGCTTCGACCAATCCGCTTCGATGGGCGCGAAGCTGACGCCGGCGTTGTCCGGAAAGTCGATGGCCGACGGCGGTTGAAGGCTCCACAGGTAGGCCTCGCCGAGCACCGTGGCGTCGGGATGGCTGTCGCGAATGCGCTCGGCCACGCGGGTGGTCAAGGCCATCAGCGGCGCGCCGGCGGCGCCGTTCTGCTCGACCAACCGCTGATCGCCCGGATCGTCGGTGTTGCGGGAAGCCCCGTCGATATGGCCGGTGACCGGATAGTCCGACAGCGGCGGGGCGTCCGCGGTCACCACCAGCCGGGGATCGAGCCCGTGCGCGGCGGGCAGCGCCGCGGCCCAGTAGCCCCACCAGGGCCGCCAGCGCCCTTCGTCCGTCAGCTTGACATAGCCGCGCGCGTCAGGGTCGTAATGCCACAGATCGGCGGCCAGCAGATGAGCCGCCGACGCTTGCGACAGGGAGCATCCGCCGGCGCAGGCGCCCTGATAGTCGAGCGTGAGGGAAGCCCCGGTGATCTGGATGATCCAGTAACCCTTATCGATGAACAGCTCATCATCGAGGCCAAGTTGGCGATACCGGTTGGTCTGTGTATCGAAACTGAACACCGCCCAACGTTCGCCGGCTCGCCCCGGCAGGTTGTCGCCGAACAGGGCGCCGAGACGGGCTTCCCCCGCCGGCGCGCAAGGCAGACTGATCTGACGCCATTGACCCGATGGCAGCGAATAGCTGAGGACTCCGGGGTCAGCCGCCGTCTCGGCGGCCGTCGCGACCCCGAAAAACCAACAGAGGATGGAAAAGACGAACAGCCTGATCCCTGAATTGACACTTCCGTTTGTCACGGCCTCCCCTCCCCGTTACCGCTCCAAGCCTGAGGCGCGGGAATTATCACCCACCCCGAAAACCGGGAAATTGACCAAAATCAAGACATGGGTTGCCCCGGCCTATCCCCGCAGACGCCGTTCGATCGCGTCCAGCCCGTCCCCCTTTCCCTTGAGCACGAGGATGTCGCCCGCCTTCAGAAAAGTATCCGTCTTGCGCCCCGGGACGCGGATGCCTCCGCGCATAATGTGCTCCAACTCGGCATCAGGGTGCGCAATCCCCACTTGGCGCGGAGTCCGGCCAACGGCGAAATCCCCCTCCTTGAGGACGACGCTGCGACGGTGCAGATCGTGGCGCCCGGATTCGGCATCGTCGTCGCCGGCGTGAAAGAAGGCCAGCAGCGGCGCGTATTCCTCGGCGCGGATGTCGTTGACCAGCGTCTCGATGGCGTCGGTTGGCACATCGATCAGCGCGAGCAGTTGCGCGGCATAGGTCAGGCTGGTTTCCAGGCCTTCGGGAAAGACCTCGGCGCCGGTGGCGCGCAGTTCATCGATATGGCGGGCGTTGCGGCATCGCAGCAGCACCGACAGATCCTGGCGCAGAAAACGGGCATGACGGGCGACGCGAATCGCCTGCTCCGGATCATCGAAAGTGACGGCCACGGCGCGGGCCCGCTCCAGTCCCGCGGCCGCCAGCACGCCGCTGTTGGCGGCGTCGCCGAAAACGACCTCTTCACCAGCGTCGGCGGCTTGCCGAACCCGCCCGATATCCAGATCGAGCGCCAGACTGTCGATCCCCGCGTTACGCAGCAGGATGGCGAGATTCTGACCGATCCGCCCGTAACCGCAGATGATGACATGGTCGCTGAACGTTTCACCCACGGCGGAAACGGCATCGTCGGAGCCCGGCGCCGGCTCCCGCTCCGGCGCAAGCCTCGCGGCGATGACGCCATTGTATCGCACCAGAAACGGCGCCAGCGCCATGGACAGCACCATTGCCGTCAGCAGCGCCTGAGCCGGCTGCCGTGGCAACAGGCCAAGCCCCATCCCCAGCGACAACAGCAGCAGGCCAAACTCCCCCGCCCCCGACAGGCTGACGCCCGCGCGCCAGGCGGCGTTGGCGCCCAGGCCAAAAGCCCGCGCCAACGCGGCGATGACGCCGGACTTGAGCAGCAACAGACCGACGAGAATGGCGGCGACCCAGTGCGGCAACAGCCACAGCGCGCGCGGATCGAGCTGCATGCCGATGGTGGCGAAAAACAGACCCAGCATCAGATCGCGAAACGGACGGATATCAGCCTCCATCTGATGGCGAAACTCCGACTCGCCAAGCACCATGCCGGCCAGAAAGGCCCCCAGCGCCGGCGACAGATCCAGCGCATGCGCCATTGCCGCCATGCTGGCGACGATCAGCAGCGCCGCCAGCATGAACATCTCCAGCGAGCGCGCGCCGACCACCCAGTGCAACAGCGGATGCAGCAGCTTCTCTCCCAGCGTCATCATGACGACGAACAGCGCCGCCGCTTTCAGCATCGGCAACGCCAGCGCCAGCGCCAGGCCGCTCTCGGCGCCAGCCAGCGCGGGAATAATCGCCAGCAGCGGCGCCGCCGCCATATCCTGCGCCAGCAAAATACCCACCGCCGCCTGACCGTGCGACGCGCCCAGCTCCATCTGCTCCCCAAGCTGCTTCAAGGCAATCGCGGTGGAGGACATCGCCAGCGCCGCGCCGATGACGAAGGCGGCCCCCGGCGTCAGCCCCATCCACCAGGCAATGGCGGCGAACAGCGCCGTCGTGACGGCGATCTGGGCGCCACCCAGCCCCAGCACCAGCCTTTTCGCCGCCAGCAGCTTCGGCAGCGAGAATTCGAGCCCGATCGTGAACATCAGCAGCACGACGCCGACCTCGGCAAGAAAACGCGTCTCGGGCGAATCCGGCAGCCAGCCGAGCAGATGCGGCCCCGCCACCAGCCCGGCGGCCAGGTAGCCGAGAATCGGCGGCGCGCCGAAACGCACGCAGAGCGCCACCAGCGCCGCGCCCAGGCTCAGCAGGATAAAAATGACGTAGAGCAGATTGTGTTCCATGGCCTGTCCTGGTTGCTGGATCCGCTGCGCATGATCAGACAGCCATCCAACTCCGGATATTTCATTTGCGTGGGAATCCCGTGCGAATGCTCCCCGTCATCTGGGCGGGACAGGGCAATTTCAAGCCCTGACTGTGCTATGATTCCAGAACCTTGACAAGGCCTGACGACAAATGCAAGCCAGAGAAATCTCCCGCCTGAGCAATGAGGAATATCTGCAAGGCGAGCTTGAAAGCGATGTACGCCACGAGTTCTATGACGGCCTGGTGTTCGCGATGGCCGGCGCGGGAGAAAAGCACAATATCATTGCCGGCAATCTTTTTAGCGCGCTAAGACAAAAATCCCGTGGAACGCCATGCAGGACGTTTATCGCCGACATGAAACTCTACATTCCCGAACTGAACCGGTTCTACTATCCCGACATACTAGTCACCTGCGACCCTGAAGACGATCACGAGTATTACAAACAAAGCCCCTGCCTGATTGTCGAGGTGCTGTCTCCCGCGACTGAAAACATTGACCGCCGGGAAAAGCTGCACGCCTATCAGGACATCCCCTCGGTCAGGGAATACCTGATGGTCTCCCAGGAAGCGCGTCAAATGGAGCTCTATCGCCGGGCCGGCGATCACTGGCAATATTTCTTGCTGGACGACGAGGCGGACGTCTTGACGCTGGAATGCATCGATCTGAACCTGACCATGGCCGAGGTTTACGAGGATGTGAGCTGAGCCGGCGCTCGCCCGCCCGCGCCGAGCCGATGGAAATAGATCAACCGGCAATAGTCGCGATGAATGGGAATGTTCAGCAATAGCGTATCGACGGAACCCGCGATCCTCTTGAGCGCTTCGGGCAGGATCGGGGATCTCGACACATAGATCAATCTCGCGGGCGGCCGGTGGCGCTGGAGACCGGAGTCGTCCAGCCGAGAAATCCGATGGCCGTCCCGCGAGGGCCGGTAAGCGCTGGGAACCCGGATGATGCGCGGCCTCACCGGAGTTTTGGCAAGACGAACGCGCGACGCCATCCCTCCCGAATTGAGCTTTTCCAGATCCAGCGATGCGACGATATCGAGCTGGTGCCGCACTTCTCCGCGAGGATTGTACGAACGCAGCTTGCTCCAGTGATCGCGCAACTGCCAGGCCAGTTGGGACAACAGTTCCCGATCGTCCGCGACCCAGTATTGGGGCGTTTCGCGCTGATCCAGTTCCCGCGCGATCTGGCCGAACCGGTCCCAGCCCCGGGCTCTCTTGTAGGGATCGTTCGCCGCCGTCAGGGAAACGCCAGCGGAGGCTGTCAACGCATCGTAATAATAGATGACGCCCATCAACGAAACATTGAACAGCAGTCCCGCCAGCAGCCAGCGCGGATGGCGTCGCGCGACGACCCATACGCCCACCAGCAACGAAGCGGCGACATAAGCGGGCGCGGCCCAGTTGGCGTTCGCCCTGCCGAGCAGGCTTTGCAGCATGATGACCAGCAACATCGGCGCAACGAACGCCAGACCCAGCCGGCAGGCCGTTCCGCCCTGCCGCCAGGCGGAAACGGCGGCGGCAATCAACAATCCGCCCAGCACCGGCCCGAACACCAGGAATTGCCCGGTGGTGAACTCCACGAACTCGTCCCAGTGGAGATGCCGACTGGCCAGGTTCGAAATATGCGCGGTGTGTCTGAGCGTCGGAAAATCATGGGCGATGTTCCACAACAGGTTGGGCGAGAATATCGCCAGCGCGATGGCGCCCGCCGCATAGGGCTCCCAGCGGAACAGCCAGTATCGGTAGCGCAACTGGGTGGCGAGGAACAGCAGCGCCGATAGTGGCCAGATGAACATTGTATATTTGGTCAGCAAGCCAAGACCACAGGCGACGCCCGCCGCCAGCCACCAGGCCGCCTTTTCGGTTTCCAGCGCGAGGATGAACAGGTACAGCGTCAACGCCCAGAAGAACAGCAGCGGCGCATCGGTGGAAATCACCATCGACCCCAGCGTCACCGCGGGCATCAGCAGGAACGCCAGCGCGGCGAAAAATCCGGCCTTGCCGCTGACCAACCGAGCCGTCATCCGGTAGATGATCAGGGCCGTGGCGGGATAGAGAATCAGCGATCCGGCGCGCACGCACAACGCGGTATCGCCGCACAAAGACGTGGTCAGCCAGATGAGCCAGGCGATAACGGGCGGTTTGGAAAAATAGCCCCAGGCGGGATCACGCGACCAGTACCAGTAATAGGCCTCGTCGACATAAAGCGGCAGCCCGTGGGTCGCCTCCACCCAGAAGCGGAAGATCGCGGTCAGCAACACCACGCCCAGCGTCAATCTCAGCCAGGGCGGCTCGCTGACCGGAACGGCGACGGGCTGACGGGGCGGCGTCACCGGGAACATCAGGCCGCTTCCGTCTTGAACACACTCCCTTGTGTCAGTAACAGGACGGCTCCGCCTGATACCAGCGCCATCCCTAGCAAGAACAAGTGAACATTGACGCCAGCGGACGCGACGACCCGCAGCGGAAGATGATAGGGCGCCGCCGCCAGCATGACGCCCGCTTCGTAGGTGCCCACGCCGCCGGGCGAGTGGAACGGCAAGACCGAGGTGATTTCCCCGCCCAGCATGCCCGCCAGCGACGCCGGCCAGGTTGCGCCGGAAAACGACCGGAACAGCCACGCCACCAGCCCCAGCTTGACGATCCAGTTCAGCCAGGTGATCAGTAGGCTGCGCCCCGTTCGCTCACGCGAATCCGGCAACCCGGCGAGGAATCGATCCAGCAGACGTCCGAACCGGCCTTTCGCCGGTTTGCCCTCCCGCCGCCGCGACAACCCGCCGATCAGCGGCGGCGCCAGCAGCAACGGTGCGACCAGCCAGGCGCCGAACGCCACGGACGCCATGACATTGCCGCCCAGGCGCTGCGCCGCCAGGAACAGGGCCAGACCAAGCACGAAATGCAGATCCAGCAGCCGCAGCCAGAACAGCGCCGCCGTGGAATGCATCCAGTCGAGCTGAAAACGCCGCTTGAGCAGCAGCGGGAAACTGATCTCGCCGCTGCGCGCCGGCAGCAGATGATTGAACAGATTGTGTTGCAGCGTCACCGCCACCGCGCCCGGGAAATCCCCACGCCCGGACAACCCGAAATAGCTCGTAATCCGCCAGGCGCGGAGCAGATAGCTGACGATCATCAGCGCCACCGCCACCGCAAGAACCTCGGCCGACATTTGCGACCATGCGGAAAACACCCAATCCCAGCCAATCAGCCACTGCACCGCCGCCACATAGAGAACAATCAGCAGCCAGGGCAGCAAGCGGCCCGACCAGCGTTTCAGCATGTTGTCGCTTGTTGTCATTGTCATGCGGTATTCAGACTCTGAAGCGGGATACTCCGTCATGCGGGATTGGGATGCATTGTCCAACAAGAAATATTGGGGCAACTTGTCCCGGATCAATTCCGAACCTGAAAACCTCGGTTGAATTTCCCCAGCCCCACCACCATAGCAGAGAAACCAAGCCTTATTTCATAAAAAAGCTCGTAATCGAAAACTCAAGGAGACGTTAAAGATGACAACCCACACCATCGACCGCAATGACCTGAAACATTATCTCGACCATTTCAGCGGCATCATGCCCACCGAGCTGGTGGAAATCGAAGTCGCGAGCCTGGATCTGGGAGACCAGGTTGAAGCCGAATGGGTCCCCCTCTCCGGCATCAGCTACGACCCCAGGGACGACGTTGTCGTCATCGACCTGAACGACGGCGCCTTGCAACATATGGTGCGCCAGCCACAGGAATTCGTCGTCGAGGAAGACAACGCCGGCATCCACAGCTTCAGCATCCGCGACAACGACGGGCGTTTGCACATCGTCAAGCTGAAGGAACCCCGGGAATTGCCTGAACCGTCCTGAACGATTGGGGCTTGCGAACGGCAACGGCCAGCGGCATTGCGGGGTCGCAAGCCCTGCGGCCTGTCAATGGAAATCCTTGATCCGGGACTGACGGATCCGGCCCAACGGGCTGCGTAATGGGGTATTCCTGGTCGCGAGAGGCATATACTTCTCGCGATCAAGAATACCCCATTCAGGGTGCGTGGATTTTCGTCGAGAGCAAGGCGCGAAAACGCAGGCATAGTGGGGCTACGTCAAGTTTTTGCAACGCAGCTATCGGCGAAAAGACGCGCGCCCTGAACGGGGTATTCTTGAACGCGAGAAGTATAACGGCAGGCACGCTCCACAAAACCACCAAACGAGAGAGACGATGAGCAGCACCGATTGTAACGACCCGCGTCATGACGCTTTTAGCGTGCGGCAGGCGCCTCTGGAGCGTCTGGGGCATTGGGTTCACCAGGGCTGGAACGATATGATCCGCGCGGGTTGGCCCAGCTATCTGCACGGCGTGATCGTGTTTGTCCTGAGTCTGTTCACCATGAGCGTCGCATTGACCGATGTCCATCTCTTGCCCGGCGTCGCCACGGCTTTCGTGCTGGTCGGGCCTATTCTGGCGACCGGTCTCTACGCGCTCAGCCGGCGGCTCGAAACGGAGGAGAAACCCACCCTGCGGGATGTTCTGAACGCCTGGCGCACGGCTTCGCGTTGCCTGTGGCGTTTCAGCGTGGTGCTGATCGCGGTCGGGGCGGCGTGGGTGTTCGTGAGCGCGCTGCTGTTCGATTTGTTTGTAAAAGAGGAAATCAACGACTTGCCTGGCTTTCTTCAATATGTGCTGACCCAGGATACCGACCAGTTTATCCTCTGGTCGCTGGCGGGCGGACTGGTGGCGGGACTGACTTTCGCCATGACGGTCGTCGCCGTCCCCTTGCTGCTGGATCGTGACGTCACGACGCGGATCGCCGTGCGCGCCAGCATCCGCGCGGTGGGCGAGAATCCCGGCGTGATGACCTTCTGGGCGCTGTTCATCGGATTGCTCACGGCGTTTTCCATGGTGACCGCGATGGTGGGATTCATCGTGCTCTATCCCCTGATGGGACACGCCTCCTGGCGGCTTTACCGGGATATCATCGAGGTCGATGGCGCCGCCGCGCCGGAACGTTCCGCGAGGCCGTAATGCATATTACCGAAGAACAAATCTCGCAGTTCGGCCTGACCTGGGGGCTGACGGCCTTCATCCTCTACATGCTGTTCATCATCTGGAACCTGGCCAAGACCTCCAATGCCGGGCGTTTTGGCACCTTCATTCTCTTTTTCGTACTGGCCTTCGGCATGCTTGGGTTCGTCGCGAAAAGTATCATCCAGTGGGTGTTCAAGCTGACGCATTGATCTCATTGAAATCGATGATTACAATGAGATCAATGCCTCGTGATTATGGCGCGCGGGGTTCGGGCAAAACGTTGGCGTGGAGGTGATTCATGGCCAGTATCACGATTCGTCGGCTTGATGAGGCCATCAAGCAAAAACTCCGTCTTCAGGCCGCCAGACATGGCCGCTCCATGGAAGCCGAGGTCAGGAGCATTCTGGCTCGCCAATTCGAAGAGAAGCCGTCAGGCGTTGGCATAGGCAGCCAAATTCAGCAGATCGTCAAGGAAGATGGTTTCGATGAAGATATTCCGCTGAAGCAGCCCGAGAGAACCATTGACGATGAGTCTAACGCTGTTGATTTTTCCGATAGTGCGTTTGGGTCTTGAGTTCCAGAGGCATATTGTTGGATACCAATGTAGTCTCCGAATTGATGCGTCTGGAGCCCGATGATCGCGTTCTGCGATTCGTGGATAGGGTTCCGGTTCAGTCGGTTTGGCTTTCCTCGATTACTCATGCCGAAATCCTGCAGGGCGTGGCGTTGCTGGAAGACGGTCAACGCAAACAGAAAATAGCGCGCAAGGCCGAGCAGGTATTGGCGTTGTTCGCGGATAAAACATGTTCCTTTGAGCGGCGCACCGCACCCCATTACGCCTCGGTTATCCGCCAGCGCCGGAACCAGGGGCGTCCCATTAGTGCGCTCGACGCGCAAATCGCGGCGATTAGCCTGCAACGCCAGTTGATCCTCGTCACGCGGAATACGCGGGATTTCGAAAGTATCGGGCGCTTGCGGCTCGCCAATCCATGGCGCGACCCTCCCCCGTGACATACCTCCCACGATCGAGAATCCCCCGTTCAGACCGCGCCCCAACCGTCATTCCGGGCTGAGTGGAGCGAAGACCCGGAATCCAGAGCGAGGCGCTGGATTCCCGCTTTCGCGGGAATGACAAGGCGGGCGGGAATGACGGAGAGGTTCGGTGAGGGAGTGAAACGCCCACCGCAATCCTCCCCACAAGCATGGCTGGGGGCATTGCGATGCGCCTCATCTCGGGATACAGGGTGCGGGCGCTTTTGCAATATTTCTGATCGAGAGAAGTCGATTGCCGGATCAGCCGAAAACGCCATGCAGAAACCAGTGCCCGGAGGCGCAACGTTGCCGGTAGATCCACAGGGTTTGCTGTTGCCGCGAGCGGGCGATGTAGTAGTCGCGGCGCTGATCTTGGCCATCCCACCAGCCTGATTCGATGCGTTCGGGGCCGTCGAGAAGGGCGAGGGGGCCTCGCAGCCAGGGCTGATCGTCGCGACTTGGCAGGCGTTGCGGTTCAGGGAGCAGCCAGAGCGGACGGCGCGGCCAGGCGCGGTTTTCGCCCTCTGAGCGCGCTGGGCGCCAGGGGCGGCTGGCGCAGGCGTATTGCGGACGGTGGTCGTCGAGACAGTCCAGTCGCTGGAGGGTGTTGGGCCCGAGGCGGTTGCGCAGTTGCTCCAGCAGTTGGGCGAAGTCGCGCTCGCTGTGTCGTCGCGGACTCAGCAGATCGCCGTTCTCGGGGGCGCGGGGGGCCAGTTCCGGGGCTTGCAGCTCCAGCCCTTCCACGGGCGCTTGCAGCGGGCGGCGTTCGAGCTTTTCCTGCCAGAGTTTCAGCAGATGCGCCGGATCGTCTCCGGGCGTCAGCAGTTCCAGGTCGAGCCATTCCACGGGTCGTTGCGGCGAGATCAGGCCGAGACGCAGGCGTCGGGCGGCGGCGTCGCGACGATCCAGGAAAGCCTTTAGCTGGTGCAGCAGGCGTTGCAGGATGAAGAGCAGGGGTTGGCTGTCGGCGACGGGGTTGGGCAACAGGATCTGGCTGGCGAAGCGCTCGGGAGGCTCGACGCCTTGTCGCGGGTCGGGTTGGTCGCCCAGGAGGCGGTCGAGCTGCAGTAGCAGTTCATTGCCCAGTCGTCGGCCCAGATCGGCGCGCGGCAGGCGCAGACAGTCGCCGATGCTACGGATGCCCATCGCCTGGAGATCCTGCTGTTGCCGGGCTTGTAGCGGCAACAGTTCGACGGGGAGCTCCGACGCCAGTTCGCGCAGCCGGTCGAGGTCAGTGACGGCTTCGGTCCAGCCGGCGCGAGCCAGCAGCCAGGCGCCGAGCGGGGTGGGCGCGACGCCTTGCCGGGCATGGTAGCCGAGAGGTTCGAGGCCAGCGGCGATGCGTTGGCGCAGGGCTTCCAGGCCGTGGAAGCAGCCGAGGCTGGCGCCGATCTCCAGCAGCAGCCCGGCGGGCGGTTGCAGGCTGACGAGGGGCGTGAATTGCAGCGCCCATTGCGCCAGTTGCCGCAGCGCGGCGGCCTCGCGATTGGAGTCGCGCTCGATGGCCAGTAGCTCGCCGCTCAGGGATTGGGCGGCTGGCAGCGTCATGCCGGGACGGATGCCGGCCCGCCGCGCCGCGCGGTTGGCGACGCGTATCCTCGGTTGTTGACGCTCCGGCTCGTATACCGCCACGGGCTGGCCATCGTCGTGGCCGGTAACCACTTGCAGCGGGAAGTCGGGCAATAGCAGCGCGAGCCAGAGCATGATCAGACAGCGGTTCCAGTAACGGTCATGCCGCGATAGCCAGTTCCGGGATCCGGATGGGATGGCTGAAATGGCGACCCCGGCATTTGAAGATGTCGAGCCGATCCGGCGGCTGGATCAGCAGGCGCAGCGCGGCGGGGGAGTGCTGGGCCCGCAGCCGGGCGGGGCGGAACAGAAAGCCGCTGGCCCGGCCATGCTCCGCCGCCAGTTGCAGGCGGCGCAAATCGCGAGTGGAGAGATCGTCGTC
>DRPO01000220.1 GCA_011330835.1 Gammaproteobacteria bacterium
GCGCCAAGGTGGAATATCCCCATCCGGATCTGGAGCCGATCCTGCAACCCACCTACGGCATCATTCTGTACCAGGAACAGGTCATGCAGATCGCCCAGGTGCTGGCCAACTACACGCTCGGCGGCGCCGACCTGCTGCGCCGCGCGATGGGCAAGAAAAAGCCCGAGGAAATGGCCAAGCAGCGCGACATCTTCCTCAAGGGCGCCACCGAACGCGGCGTGGACAAGGATCTGGCGAACTATATCTTCGACCTGATGGAGAAATTCGCCGGTTACGGATTCAACAAATCCCACTCGGCGGCCTACGCGCTGCTTTCCTACCAGACCGCCTGGCTCAAGGCGCATTATCCCGCGCAGTTCATGGCCTCGGTCATGTCGGCGGACATGGACAACACCGACAAGGTCGTCACCCTGGTGGACGAATGCCGGGCAATGTCGCTAACCGTGGAAACGCCGGACATCAACCACTCCCGCTACCGGTTCGCGGCGCGCGACGATAAGCGCATTGTCTATGGCCTCGGCGCGATCAAGGGCGTGGGCGAGGGCGCCATCGAATGCATCCTGGAGGAACGCGATCGAAACGGCCCGTTCAAATCCCTGGACGACCTGTGCTGCCGCATCGACACCCACAAGGCCAACCGGCGGGTGCTGGAAGCGATGATTCGCGGCGGCGCGCTGGACAGCCTCGGACAGACCCGCGCCAGCCTGATGGCCTGGCTGCCGGATGCGCTGAGCTGCGCCGAACAGTACCGCCGCGACGCCGCCTCCGGTCAGGTCGACCTGTTCGGCGGGCCGGTGGCCTCGGTCGCCGAAGAGCAGACGCGCGAACCGCTGCCCGAATGGGACGACCAGGAAAAGCTGCGGCTGGAAAAGGAAGCGCTGGGCCTGTATCTCACGGGGCATCCGATCGAGGCCTTTGTGGATGAAATCAGAACCTTCACCTCGGCGCGTCTGGGCGATCTGGAGACCGACGGCGCCAATCCGCCGGGGCCAGGCGGCGGGAGACGGCGAGGCAACGAGAAACAGGTGGTCGTCGCCGGCCTGCTGATCGCCCTGCGCACCCGCAACGGCGCGAGGGGGCGCATGGCCTTCATCACGCTGGACGACCAGTCAGGCCGGGTCGAAGTCGCCTTGTTCGGCGAAGCCTATGAAAAATACGCCAACCTGCTGATCAAGGATCAGATCCTCGTCGTCTCCGGCGCGCTGGGGTTCGACGAGTTTTCCGGACAGAACCGGATACGCGCCGACGAAATCTTCAGCATCGAACAAGCGCGGGGCAAATACGCGCGCTATCTCGAACTCAAGCTCGACCACAGACGCCTGGCCAACGGCGCCGCGGGCCAACTGAAAAAACTGCTGGGCGCCTACAACAACGGACTCTGTCCGGTCATCATCCACTACCGGAACAATAACGCCAACGCCGAACTCAAACTCGGGCGCGACTGGCTGATCACGCCGACGGATGATTGCCTGAAAAGGCTGCGCGCCTTCGCGGGCGAGGACAACGTGGCGATTCACTACTGACGCTCCGTCGTCATCAATCGGCCTGTTGGGAGGGGCTCTCCCATTCGTCATTCCCGCGAAGGCGGGAATCCAGCGCTGGTCTGGATTCCGGGTCCTCGCCGCGCTCAGCCCGGAATGACGGGGTGATTTTTTCGCCAGATCGCGTCAGGTGGGCTTTGGCTCCAGCGGCCTGAACAGTTCGGCGAGGTCGTCGGCGGTGAGGCTGGCGGTTTTGCTGTCGCCCGAGCCGCCGTAGATGGCGTCGGCGAGCGCCTGCTTTTTCTTTTGCAGGGCGA
>DRPO01000221.1 GCA_011330835.1 Gammaproteobacteria bacterium
CCCCGTTCCCCGCTATCCAGCACAACGTAATCCCCGATCTTGTAGGGCATATCCGCCAGGATGAAAACGCCGGAGAACAGATTGGCCAGCGTATCCTTGGCGGCGAAGCCCACCGCGATGCCAAGAATGCCCGCCGACGCCATCCAGGCCGTCATGTCGATACCCCAGATCGAGAAGATGACGTACAGCCCAGCAACCACGATTAGGATGAAAGCCACATTGCGAAACAGTGGCAACGTCGCCGGTTGGATGAATGGCAGGGCTTGGGTATTGTCGGCCTGACGGGTCAGAAACAGCTTGGTAACGTGGACGAAAAAGACCATCCAGACCACCACGCCAAGGGTTTGCAATATGCTGATGAGAATTCCCGCCAGATGCGCCGAAACAGGCAACAACCGGGTCGCCAGCGACAGCCCGAACATCAGTAGCGTATAGACCAGCGGCGTTCGCAACCACTCGAACACCACGTCATCAAGCGCCGTCCGGGTGCGGGAAGTGAACGCCTTGAACAGCAGAACCAGCAGCCAGGCGAAGGTTCGCGCCAAGATAAAGGTCCCGACGACAACGACGCCGGCCTGCAGGTAGGGATGCCCCTCGAACTGATCGATCAGGGGCTGAATCAGTGCCTGAATTTTTTCCATGACAGAAACGGACGGTAACGGACTTGACAGTTTAGCCGATGCGGCTCCGCGACGACGCCCGTCGGTTCACGAAATGAACCCGGGAATCACCAGCCATGGAGACATCAGATCACCGGAATTGGCTGCATATGGAAATCGATGCCGCCGCCGTCGATGCTGGACGTGTCCTTGACCGGCGAGGACTTGAGCCGCGCGGGATTGTTCATTTGCGCCGAGAGATACTGGCTCACCCGCCGCGCGCGAAGCACGTTCAGATCCAGCACTTCGCCCATGTTGAACTCGCCGCGGCTCGCGCCGACCGCGATATCGAAACCGCTGTAGTTGCGAAACACATAGGCCAGCCGATCCAGCCTGTCGGTTGCGCCCTGGACAAACTGATCGCTGCCCGGCTCGAACAACTCCTCCTGCGGCAGCGACACCAGCAACGAACCGTCGCCCAGCCGGAGGACGCGGGGCGCGTCGCGGCGAAGGATGTTTTCCAGCTCGTGACTGATCCAGTAGTCGCCATCGACCTTTACCAGTCCCGGATCTTTCAGCGATGAAAACGGAACCGGCTTGACGACATCGGCTTCGCCTCCTTCGGTATTCGCATCCGCCCCGCTGTCCGCCCGGGGACCAGGCGCTTGCGCCGGGGCCTCGGGCGCCTCGGACGCCGAATCCGGACTGGGCGCGACCTCCTCGCCGGCGGCGACCTCCTCGCTTTTCCCGGCGTCGCTGACGGAAGGCTCTGGCTCGCGAACCGCCAACGACAGGGGTTTGGCCGGCTCGATCCGGACCTCTTCCGACGCGGCGGATTTCAGGGGTTGAGGCTGGTCGCTGGCTGGCTCGCTCCTTGCCGCGACGTCCGCTAACGCATCCAGTTCAGCCAGAGTCGCCGGGGGTTCCGCGTTTTCTCCCGGTTGCTCTGGCGCTTCGGGAGGGGCCGCCTTGCCGCTGCCCGCGTCCGACGCTATGGTCTCATCGCCAATGGACACCTCGACCGGCGGCGGTTCGGTCTCGTTGTGTTGCCGCGTCCGGGGTGACGCGGAATCGGTCTCCGCGACCGTCTCGGGCTGCCCCGGGGCCGCATGCGGTCGCGCCAACCACTCCGGATACAGTGTCAACAGCGCGCCCACCAGCGCCGCCAGCAACCCGACGCCCAGCAACAAGCGCCGCCATCCCCGACCGGCGGTTTTCTCCGGAGA
>DRPO01000222.1 GCA_011330835.1 Gammaproteobacteria bacterium
ATTTCTCCTGGACAGGGAGTTGCAGGGTGTAGCCCAGCGCCGCGACGCCGTGGGGAATGATCGACACCTTGTGCACCGGTTCGCCGGTCGGGACGGTGATCGCCACCAGCGTATGCCCGGATTCGTGAAAGGCCACGCGATGCTTCTCCTGCTGGGTGATGCCGGTGTGTTTCTTCTCCGGCCCGGCGATGACGCGGTCGATGGCTTCCTCGAAATCGTCATTGGTAATCCGGTGATGTTTCTTGCGCACCGCCCTGATGGCCGCTTCGTTGGCGATGTTGGCGAGGTCCGCGCCGACAAACCCCGGCGTTCTCTTCGCGATGGTTTCCAGGTCCACGTCGTTGGCGAGTTTCATGTTGCGTGTATGGATTTTCAGTATGGCGATGCGCGCCTGGAGATCGGGCTTGTCCACCACGATCTGCCGGTCGAAGCGGCCCGCGCGCATCAGGGCCTTGTCGAGAATCTCGGGGCGGTTGGTGGCGGCCATGACGACCACGCCGGAAGAGGGGTCGAAACCATCCATCTCGGTCAACAGCTGGTTCAGCGTCTGTTCGCGTTCGTCGTGTCCGCCCATGCGCGGGCCGACCCCGCGCGCTCCGCCGATGGCGTCGAGTTCATCGATGAAAATGATGCAAGGCGCCTTTTCCCGCGCCTGGCTGAACATCTCGCGCACCCGCGCCGCGCCGACGCCGACGAACAGCTCGATGAATTCCGAGCCGCTGATATTGAAAAAGGGCACGTCGGCCTCGCCCGCCACGGCGCGCGCCAGCAGGGTCTTGCCGGTGCCCGGCGGGCCCATCAGCAACACGCCCTTGGGCATGTGTCCGCCCAGGCTCTTGATCTCCTCGGGATCTTTCAGAAAGTTGATGACCTCCTTGAGTTCCTCCTTGGCTTCCTCCGCGCCAGCGACATCCTCGAAGGTCACCTTCTGGCCCGTCTCGGGGTGAATATGCACCTTGTTGCCAATGTTGAGGAACCCCTGGCTCATCCCGCTCATGCGCTTGGCGAGATAGCCCCACAACAGAAACAGCAGGCCAAACGGAATGATCCAGTTGAATAGCATGTTGTTCAGCCAGTTGTTTTCCGTGGTGGCGTAGATCTTGACGTTGTGCTCGACGAGTTGCTTCGCCAGATCGTTGTTGGCGGGCACCGTGGTGACGAAATATTTCGGCTTGTTGGTGGCCGGGTCGGTGATCGTCAGTTTGCCCTTGACATAGTGCTCGCTGACGACCGCTTCCGCGACCTCGTTCTTCTGAAGGTGTTGCTGGAATTCACTGTAGGGAATCGTGATCCTGGCCTGCTGGAAATTGGGCCACAGCCAAAGCGACAGCAATACGAAGATCACATAGAACCAGACGACATTCTTCGGATCCTGCCAGAAAGACAAGGGCCCGTTGCCGGGTTTGTCCGGCTTGTTGATCTCGATATCGGGCTCGTCGGGCTTGCGTTTGAATTCGGTAACTTTTTTCACGTCCTGACCTCTTGTTATCGTTCTGGCGTCATGTCGCCAGACTAACAGTAAGTGTAGCCGATCAAAGGCTATCCCGGGCTACGCGCTCTGACTGTCATTTGAGTGACAAGCGAATTCATCAATGTCCGGGAAGCCGCCACCCTCAAAAGCCCACCTGAACGCGGCCGCTACTGGCGTATTGCGCGCCGGACGGTTACTCTACGCGCCCGAATCCGGCGGGTTGGCCGGTAATTTTTCTGTAACAATCTGTTTATTCAGTGTTTTCGGCGGCAGGTTTGGGCATGGATTTCGACGATCTGAAAGGCGCTATTCCGCATCGGAGCCCGGTTCAGCCGAGGGAGCTGACTGCGGATGCGGCGTTTCAGTTCGATTGTCACCCCGGCGTTTCCTGCTTCAACGCCTGTTGCCGGCGCAGCGATATCCAGTTGTTGCCCTACGATGTGATCCGCCTCAAGCAGCGTTTCGGGATGACGGCGGGCGAGTTTGTCGCCGCCTGGACGACGCCTTTCGAGATGGATCAGCACGGCTTGCCGGGGCTGAAGCTGGCGACCCGACCAGGCTCGGGCGAATGCGTTTTTCTCACCGAGAAAGGTTGCGACGTATACGACGATCGACCTACCGCTTGCCGTTACTACGCGTTGGGCAGCATGGATATTCGCAAGGCCGGGGAGTCCCGTCTTGAGCAAATTTTCTTTGTGGTGACCGAGGACCATTGCAAGGGGCATGCGCAGCCGAAAACGCAAACGGTCAGGGAATACCGCAAGTCGCAGGCGCTGGACATCTATGACTACCACAACCGGGGCTGGCGGGAGCTGGTGGTCAAGAAACGCTCCAGCGGCCCCACGGTCGGCAAGCCCTCGGAGCGCAGCATGCAGTTGTTCGATATGTGCAGCTACGACATGGACAGCTTCCGCGCGTTTGTTCAGAGCGAGGGTTTCCAGCGCCTGTTCGATCTGCCCGAAGACGAGTTGAATGGTCTGCTGGAGGACGAAGTCAGGCTGCTGCATTTTGGTTACCGATTTCTCCGCCAGACGCTGTTTGGCGAGATGACCATTCCGCTCAGACCCGGCGCCAGGGAGGCGCGCATCGCCGCGCGTCAGGCCGTCTGGGCGCAACGGCGCGAACAAGAAATCCATCGATATCGTGAAGAACAGGAAAGAAGTCAGTATGAAGAGTGATCAAATCCTTTCGATAACGCCGGAATCGCCGAGTTACCCGTTGCGGGTGGCGATCCTTTCCGACACCCACGCCTATACCGACCCGCGCATTCTGGCCGTGGTCGCGCACTGCGACATGGCGCTTCACGCCGGCGACGTTTGCGGCGCCCCGGTGCTGGAGCAGCTTTCCCGCTACGCGCCCGAGCTGCATGTGGTCGCCGGCAACAACGACGCCGCGACCCGCTGGCGCCAGACCGGCGCAACCACCGAGCGGTTGCCGGACGCGCTGAAAATACGCCTGCCGGGCGGCCTGATCGTCGTCGAGCACGGCCACCGTTTTGGCAATCATCCCGACCACGGCGACTTGCGCGCCGCCTGGCCGGACGCCAGACTGATTGTCTACGGCCACACCCACCGCCAGGTCATCGACCAGAGCGAATCGCCCTGGGTGGTCAATCCCGGCGCCGCCGGACGCACCCGCGTTGGCGATGGTCCCTCCTGCCTGCTGCTGACCCTCGCGGACGCGGATCGCTGGGAAATCGGTCTCAGCCAGTTTGAGATTGAACCGCCTTTGGCCAGGGCGGTTTGAGAGGGACCATGATCGACTGGCGCGGGATCGATACGGTGCTGCTGGACATGGACGGCACCCTGCTCGATCTCCATTTCGACAACCACTTCTGGCTCAAGCATGTGCCCCGGCGGTTCGCCGAGAAGCATGGTCTCGACGCCGCGGCCTCGGAAAGGGAGCTTGGCGACCGCTACCGCAAGATCGAAGGCACGCTCGACTGGTATTGCGTCGATCATTGGTCCGAAGCGCTGGAGCTGGACATTCCCGCGCTCAAGGAAGAAATGGCCCACCTGATCGCCGTGCATCCCCGGGTCGAGGACTTTCTCGCCGCCCTCAAGGCCGCCGGCAAGCGGCGCTGGCTGGTCACCAACGCCCACGGCAAAAGCCTCGGTCTCAAAATGCGCGTCACCGGACTCTCGCCCTGGTTCGACCGGATCACCTGCGCCCACGACCTCGGCCTCCCCAAGGAAAACCCCCGCTTCTGGGGCAAGCTCCAGACCATTGAAGCCTTCGACCCGCAACGCAGCCTGCTGATCGACGACAGCCCCAGCGTGCTGCGCTCGGCGCGCCAGTACGGCATCGCCCACTGCTACGGCATCCGTCGCCCCGATACCCGAAAGCCTCCCGTTGAACTCGACGAATTCGAAGTCATCGACGGCTTCGGCCAAATCATGCCTTAGGCGGCGCGATCCATTTCTCATTTTTGGCGGAAACAATATTCCCGCGCCGAAAACTGCGAACTGTCCCGCACAACCTGTTACGAGGCGGTTCTAGAATTCTCTTCAAGGGAACAGTCGGTTCACGCAGGCCATCGTAGCGCCTTTCGTAAGCTCCGACAGTAATCGCAAGATCGTTTGGTGGCTGCTCCGGAAGATTTCCGGAAACAGCCGATGACAATGTGTTGTATGGTGTATTGGATCCCGGCGTGGTAACCGGGATGATGTGCTAACAGGTATCTTCAGGCCGAACCGGTCCGCGTGGTCAAGCCGGCTGTTCCCCTTTATCACTCACGCCCACTTCCACCTTGTCCCCGTTGATTCGAACCGGATAGGTCTTCAAGGCGATTTCCGCCGGCTCCTCGACCGCTTCGCCGGTGGTGACATCGAACATACCCGAATGCAGCGAGCATTGCACCCGCTTGCCCTTCAGGCAGCCAAGATAGAGCGAAGCGTCTTCATGGGTGCAGATATCGCTGACGGCGTAGTGTTCGCCCTCGACATTGGCCAGCAGGATGGCTTCGCCATTGGCGACGACCCGCTTCATCTTGCCGGGCGCGATCTCGCCCACGGTCGCGGCGGTGATGTAGTCTGTGCTCATTTCCGATACGCTTGCAGTGTTTTCCCAACGATACCAGATAATGAAACAGATCGTGGCGCTTGTGCATGGCGTGTGGATGACCGGTCTGGAGATGCAATGGCTCGGCCTGCGGTTGCGTCGTTGCGGGTTTTCCGTCAGGACCTTTCACTATCCGAGCCTGCGGCGCGCGCCGGCGGAGAACGCCGTTCGCCTCAATGATTACCTTGGCAAGCTCGACGCCGGCATCATCCACCTGGTCGCGCACAGCCTGGGCGGCATCGTGGTCTCCCATCTGTTCGACCAGTTTCCCGACCAGCGCCCCGGCAAGGTCGTGATGCTCGGTTCGCCGCTCAACGGCAGCGCCACCGCGATGGCCATCCACCAACGCGGGCTCGACCGCTGGCTGCTGGGCGCCAGCGGCGAGCAGGGGTTGCTGGGTGGCGTCCCGCGTTGGCGCGGCGGGCGCGAACTGGCCATGATCGCCGGCGATCGCGGCGTTGGCATCGGCAAGCTACTCTTCCGGGCCCTGCCCGAACCCAACGACGGCACGGTGGCGGTGGACGAAACCATGACGCCCCAGGTCGGCCAGCATTTGCGCGTCCCCTACAGTCATTTCGGCATGCTGTTCGCCCGACCGGTCAGCGACGCGGTTTGCGCCTATCTCAGGCTTGGGCGGTTCACGCCCTAGACGTTGCGTCTTGGGGAGCGCCGGCATCCCTGCCCGGAACCCTGGATTCCCGCCTTCGCGGGAAAGACGAGGATGGGGGGCTTCAGGTTCGGGATGAAGCCTCGCCGATACGCACGTCGCCGTTCTTTCCCCGTCATTCCGGGCTGAGTGGAGCGAAGACCCGGAATCCACGAGCCGGAACTCTGGATTCGGCAAGGGCGTTAGCGCCTTCGGCTCGTCAGGCCGCGCCCGACATCGCGGGCATGTGATAGAATTCGCCGCATTGAAAATCGCGAATTCCATGGAGATCAACACCTATGGCGG
>DRPO01000223.1 GCA_011330835.1 Gammaproteobacteria bacterium
CCCTTAATGACCAGAACAAGACGGGATGAGCCTATATACAGTGGCCAAAAACCCACCTCGCTGTTTCCACCCGCGCCCACAAGCGCCCACGCCGAACTGGACACCCCCAACTCGCGGTCGAACAGCCCCCCGTGACGAGCATGCAGCACGCCCAGGCTCGCGCTGACCCCCGCCAACGCCTCGGCCTGTCGTTCGTCAAACCCATGACTGGCGAGCGCCAGCCCATGATCGTCGGCGAGCAGCACGCTGTCTCCCGGCAGCGACAGCCCGGCGAGCAAGGGGGGAATGACCTCGTCCAGCGGCCCGGACGGCGGCGCCCAGGCCCGCTCCATACCCTGCACATATCCGCGATCCTGAAGGTCGGCCAATATCGATGCGGCCGCGGCCCCTGGCTCGCCGAAAAGGCGTTGCAGCCAGAACTCGTCCAGCGGCCTGGCTTCCCGCTGCCGCATGACATTGCGCAGCACGGTGCGCGCCTTGTCTTCACGACTATCCGACACGGCGTAGTAGGCGCCCGCCGGCGTCGGCGCGAGATACAATCCGTCGATCAGCGAAAAACCGTCCATGCGGGTCAGGCCAATTTGTGAAACAAACGGCTGAACAGCCCCTTGCGATGCCTGCCGGGGACTTCAGCCAACCCCAGGGCCCGCATGGCGCTGAAAAACGTAAAGACCTCTTCGGCGGGATATCCCAGTTTCACACTGGTGTCCGTCAGGGAGACCGCCTCCGCCTTCCACAAGGCGATCATTTCCGCCCCGCCCGGATAAGCGGGATGCTCATCGTCCTCCATGCGCAATTCGACAGGTTCTGACGGGGAGACGCCTTCCGGCAGTCGTCCCCGCGAGCACATGAGCGCGACCTTCCAGCAAAATTCGTTGAATGAAACCGGCCGGTCGGTCGACTGGGACACAATCGAATCCACCATGAAGGGATCCACCCAGGAAACCTCGACATCTTCCACGTTCAACGGCATCTGGCTGAGAGACTCCAGATGTTCGTCGGTCAATGTCGTCAGCACGATGCGGCGGCGGGGGCACAGAATCAGGGGTTCGCCCAGCTCGCATATTTCCAGGGGCATGTTTCTTTCCCCGGCCATTTCCCAGGCTCTGGCGACAATGCCTTGCAGGGTCTTTTCAGGATCGTAGTCGGACTCCTCGACGGGGTCAGTAGCAAGCGCAATCGGCGGAACCTCGACCTGCACGGTTGAATCCGGCGTGGAAAGCTCATCCGTTTCCCCGGGATGGACGTCGAGGAAATGGACTTCCGCAAGGCCGGTGGAATAATTATCGGCTTCGGGAGATTCTTCCCTTTGGGGTTCCACGGGCGTTTCTTCCACAAAACCGGTCGGTGGTTCCTCCCGAATCGTCAAGGTGGGAATCCCGTCATCCTCGCCCGGCGCCAGGGATCTTGAGCGGATGGCCGAGAAGGGCCCCTCCGGTTGCGGAGATATCGTTTCCCGAACCGTCGCAACGGGGATTGACTCCAACTCCACGGTATCGCGTTTTCGATCCGTTTCCGCGCCAGGAACAGCCGCCTCGTCCGGCTCGGTTTCGGGAACCTCGACGGCGCGCTTCTCCCCGGGCTGCGCCTCGCGACTCGCCGCCACCAACCTGTCATCGATTTCGGGAAAACGCTCGGCAAGCCGATGAATGGCTTCGAGCAGGCGACTGGAGTGATAGGGTTTCCGAATCATCTCGTCGGGATCGGCGTAGGCCCTTTCCCGCACGGAAATCACCACGCGCGGGCCGTCGAATTCCCGCCGGGCCTGCTCCCAGACTTCCTCATGCGCGGGTCCGTCCAGGTCGATCACCTGAACATCGGCATGTTCGGGATCATCGACAATCACCACGCCCCCTGAATCGTGACGCAGCAATACCTCGATGGCGTTCCGGTCCCGTTTCGGAAACCCGTACAGACTGATTCTGGTTGGCGTATTTGTCATTGTGTTTGCACCAGTTGATGAGCGCCCCTATAGCCTTCGCTCAGCACCGACCCCGGCAATCCGCCAATGGCGGAATCGTTCGCCCTGAAACCGGAATAGAGATGCGTCTTGAAGAAGTCGAAGGAAGAGGAGTCCAGAAAAGGTTGCGCCAGCCCAAGCATGCGCAATTTGAGGTCGATCCCGTGGTAGCCCAATGCGATGAACAGGTCGATCAGCGCGCCTTCAAGCAATACAGGATCCGGTCGGGCTTGGGCGCGCAGCAGCGCGAAGCGCCGAACATGCAGCGGCGGGCAGTTCGGGGTTCTCCGGATCGCCCCGAGGAGACAATCGAGCGCCGCCCTGACATCCGAGAGATCTTGCCGACTGGCGCCGAAGCAGGGATCCGTGTTCCACGAACGCGATACGGTGGAATTCCCCCCGGTATCGCTACCGGCGATTGCTGCTGGTTGTTCTGATAATCCGTGCTCCATGAGCCCCGATCCCTAGTAATTATTATTGTTATGCCTCTCACTCTGAATGGGCCGCGCTCAACCGCGGGAGGCATTTTTTCAGGACTGTATCGGGATCCCGAAGCTAAAGAATAGAACGCGAACGGTTCCGCCGCGATGCGCTCGATCACTGTTTTGGCATCGCCGGCCCGGGCTACCTCACGGATTTGCGTAAACGGCGCGGCCTATGAACTCAGCATCCGCCACTCGCCCGGGGCGAGCCCGTCTATCGTCCAGGAGCCTATCCGGTAGCGAATCAGCCGTAGCGTGGGATGGCCCACCGCGGCGGTCATGCGGCGCACCTGACGGTTGCGTCCTTCCGAGATCGTCAATGCCAGCCATTGGGTGGGAATTTCCTTGCGCTCGCGGATCGGCGGCACGCGCGGCCAGATGCGCTGATCCGGGTCCATCAGCTGGACCTTGGCGGGCAACGTCAAGCCGTCCCGAAGTTCAACGCCGGCGCGCAAGGCGCCGAGCGCCCGCTCGTTGGGAACGCCTTCCACCTGCACCCAGTAGGTTTTGCTCATCTTGTGGCGCGGATCGCTGACCCTGGCCTGAAAACGGCCATCGTCGGTCAACAGCATCAGCCCTTCGCTGTCCCGATCCAGCCGGCCCGCCGGGAATACGCCGGGCGCGTCGATATAGTCCGCCAGCACGGGCCGCCCGTCGCGATCGGTGAACTGGCTCAGAACGCCCCAGGGTTTGTTGAACAGCAGAATCCGGCGGGCGGGGCTCACGTCACGCCAGCGCTTTACGCAATCGCTCGACCTGGGCGCGAACCTGTTCCGGCGCCGCGCCGCCGATGTGATTGCGGCTTCGCAACGAGCCTTCGAGCGTCAACACGTCGAAGACGTCATCGCCGATCCGAGCGTCGAACCCGCGCAGTTCATCCAGGCTCAGTTCGGAAAGATCGCAGCCCTTGTCGCTGGCGTAACGCACCGCCTTGCCCACGATCTCGTGGGCGTCTCGAAAAGGAATGCCCTGGCGCACCAGATAATCCGCCAGGTCCGTGGCGGTCGAAAACCCCTGCAGGGCGGCCTTGCGCATGTTCCCGGCCCGCACCTCAATGGCGGGAACCATGTCGCCAAAGGCCCGCAGGCAGTCGAGCAGCGTATCGATGGTATCGAACAACGGCTCCTTGTCTTCCTGGTTGTCCTTGTTATAGGCCAGCGGCTGACTCTTCATCAACATCAGCAGCGAGATCAGGTTGCCGGTCACCCGACCGCTCTTGCCACGCACCAGTTCGGGCACATCCGGGTTTTTCTTCTGCGGCATGATCGACGAGCCGGTGCAGAAGCGATCCGGGAGGTCAATGAAGGCGAACTGGGCGGAGGCCCACAGGATCAGCTCTTCCGACATGCGCGAGAGATGCATCATGACCAGCGCCGCCGCCGCCGAAAACTCGATCGCGAAATCCCGGTCGCTGACGCCGTCGAGGGAGTTGTTGCAGGGCGCGCTGAACCCCAGCAGCTCGGCGGTCATGGGCCGGTCGATGGGATAACTGGTTCCCGCCAGCGCCGCGCTGCC
>DRPO01000224.1 GCA_011330835.1 Gammaproteobacteria bacterium
AAACGCCAGGAAAATTCGGCTACCGGAACACTGTCCCGTTTGCGGCTCCAAGGTCACCCGCGTCGAGGGGGAAGCCGTCGCCCGTTGCTCCGGCGGTCTCTACTGTCCCGCCCAGCGCAAGGAAGCCATCAAGCATTTCGCCTCGCGCCGCGCCATGGACATCGAGGGCCTGGGCGATAAACTCGTCGATCAGCTTATCGACAAGGGCCTTGTCGAGCACGTCGACGACCTCTACCGCCTGACCGTTGAACAGGTCGCGGGCCTCGAACGCATGGCCGAGAAATCCGCCGCCAACCTGATCAACGCGCTGGAAAAAAGCAAGCGCGCCACGCTGGAGCGCTTCATCCACGCCCTCGGAATTCGTGAAGTCGGCGAGGCCACCGCCCGCGCGCTCGCCCGGCATTTCGGCAAGCTCGAAAACCTCATGAACGCGGACAGGGAAGCGCTGGAAGAGGTCAACGATGTCGGCCCGATCGTCGCCCAGTATGTCTACGATTTCTTCCGCCAGCCCCACAATCTCGAAGTCATCGAAAACCTCAAAAAGGCCGGCGTTCACTGGGAGGAAAGCGAGCCCGCCGAAACCGACGATCTGCCCCTCGAAGGCAAGACCTACGTCCTTACCGGCGCGCTGGAGCGCATGACCCGCGACCAGGCCAAGGAAAAGCTTCTCGCGCTCGGCGCCCGGGTCTCCGGCAGCGTCTCGAAGAAAACCACCGCCGTCATCGCCGGTGCCAAGGCCGGCTCCAAACTCGCCAGGGCGGAAGCGCTCGGCGTTCCCGTAATCGATGAACAGGCCTTGCTGGAGTTGATTGGCGAGGGGCGGTGAGTCAGGTCGGGGAGCGCTGCTGTATTACTGGTGAATCTATACTTCTCGCGCCCAAGAATACCCCTTTCAGGGTGCGTGGATTTTCGTCGAGAGCAAGGCGCAAAAACGCAGGCATAGTGGGGCTACGTCAAGTTTTTGCAACGCAGCTATCGGCGAAAAGACGCGCGCCATGAAAGGGGTATTCTTGAACGCGAGAAGTATACAACCTGTGTAGGGTGGATCAAGCGAAGCGGATCCACCGTTTTATGGGTGTGGTCGGTGGATCCGTCGCTTCGCTCCTTGATCCACCCTACAAATTGAAAGGGGTTTTCATTGTGGCGCCCACTCATCCCTGAGCGTGTTTTCGTGATGCAGTGAATCGACATTCCGCTGTTTCCACAAGCCGAAAGCCTCGTCTTCGTTCTGACGGCGCAGATATTCCACGATGGCTCGACGGATGAGTTCGGCGCGAGAAAGCGCCTTCTCGTTTGCCAGCGTGGTCAGTTGCAGGATCTGCGCTTCAGGCAAGTCGACGACTATTTTCATGTCCAGTTACTGATGGCGTTATCGTTGCAGAAGACTTTAGGCTTTGGGATGCCCTGATTTCAAGTCAGCGGGCAAGCGCAATCTATTGACCCAAGCGCCTGCTCTGTTGAACAGGATCCGATCATAAAGCCAGGCCGCTGGTTTCTATCTTCCCCTCAATCCGATATTCTAGCCGGCCCTTCCGAAGAATCGAGCTGATGCTGGAACGAGATTTCATTCCGATTGCCAAGCGTTTCCGCGGCTTTTTGCCGGTGGTCGTGGACGTGGAAACCGGCGGTTTCAACCATCAGACCGATGCGTTGTTGCAGATTGCCGCGGTGACCTTGCGCATGGATACTCGCGGTTTGCTGCATCGCGACCAGACGGTGACGACGCATGTGGAGCCGTTTCCCGGCGCCAACATGGAGCCCGAGTCGCTCAAGATCAATGGCATCGATCCGGATCATCCGCTGCGGCTGGCGGTGCCGGAGGAGCAAGCGCTGCGCAGCGTGTTCAAGGTGGTGCGTCGCGAGATCAAGGCCAATGAATGCACGCGCGCGATCCTGGTCGGGCACAATGCGGCCTTCGATCTGAATTTCATCAACGCGGCGGTGGCGCGCACCGAGATCAAGCGCAATCCCTTTCATCCGTTCAGCAATTTCGACACGGTTTCGCTGGCCGGCATGGCCTATGGCCAGACGGTGTTGTCGCGGGCGGTGGAGGCGGCGCGGCTGGGCTGGGATCCCGCCGAGGCGCATTCCGCGATCTACGATGCGGAGAAAACCGCCGATTTGTTCTGCAATATCATCAATCGCTGGCATCACGTCAGCGGCCCGTTCGAGCAGTAGTTTCCGTGGACGACACTTCTCGCGAACCAGAGGGGCGCCGGCGAGCTTGATTCGGAAGCTGGTGGTTTCTGGATCCCGGCGTTCGCCGGGATGACTGTTTATTCCAAGGTGGTTGTTTATTCCGGGATGACTGTTTGTTGAGGTCGTCACTCGCTATTTCAGGCTTGTCACGCTTCCGCCCTTAAACTCGTCATCCCGGCGAACGCCGGGATCCAGTTCCAAGGCGCAGGGGAGCGCGATCTCGGTGAAATGCCTAGCCCGGATTTCTCACAGGATCGCGGAATTCTCGCATAGGGATTTGATTTTACAGTGGATTTTCTGACTGAGTGGAATACTGGTTGTCTTTCCGAAGGAAGAAAATCCGCTGTGGAATCAAAGACCAAGCGAGAATCCGCGTATCCTGTGAGAAATGCGGGCTAAAATGCTTTGCTGGCAGGATGCCGGCGCTCCCCGAATTGTGTCCTCCTCCGTGGAATCGGACGTCGAGGCGTGAATTCCGTTGCATTGCGTGTTAAATTGGCCAACTTTTCGCGGGCGGGTTTTGATCGCCGTCGCCAGGGGTTGCCGAAGGCCCGCGAATAAGCGCAAAATCACATATAAATTAAAAGGTTGTAATGTGCCAGGAGTTGTATCGTGGAGCTGACGGGCGCTGAAATATTTGTTCGCTGTCTGGAAGAAGAGGGCGTTGACCGCGTTTTCGGGTATCCGGGCGGCGCGGTGCTGTTCATCTATGACGAGCTGGACAAGCAGGACAAGGTCCGGCATGTGCTGGTTCGTCATGAGCAGGGGGCCGTGCATGCGGCCGAGGGTTACGCTAAGTCGTCCAACAAGCCGGGCGTGGCGCTGGTGACGTCCGGCCCGGGCGCGACCAATGCGATTACCGGGATCGCGGACGCCTATATGGATTCGGTGCCGCTGGTGGTTTTTACCGGCCAGGTGAACAGCAGCCTGATTGGCAATGATGCGTTTCAGGAGGTGGATACCGTCGGGATCACGCGGCCCTGCGTGAAGCACAACTTTCTGGTCAAGCGCGTCGAGGATCTGGCGGAGACGATCAAGAAGGCGTTCTATCTGGCGACTTCCGGGCGTCCGGGACCGGTGGTGGTGGATATCCCGAAGGATATTACCAATGAGCGCACCGAGTTCCACTATCCGGAGAAGGTGAGGATGCGCTCCTACAATCCGACGCACGCTGGCCACTCCGGCCAGGTGCGCCGCGCGGTGGCGTTGATCGCCAAGGCCAGGAAACCGGTGATCTATACCGGCGGCGGCGTTATTCTGGGCAACGCCAGCGAGTCGCTGCGGGAGTTCGCTCGCGAACTCGGTTTCCCGCTGACCAGTACGCTGATGGGGTTGGGCGGTTTTCCGGCTTCCGATGACCAGTTCCTCGGCATGCTGGGCATGCACGGCACCTATGAAGCCAATATGGCGATGCACAACGCCGATCTGGTGATCGCCATTGGCGCGCGCTTCGATGACCGGGTGACCGGCAATATCGACAAGTTCTGCCCGAACGCAAAGTTCATCCATGTCGATGTCGATCCAGCGTCCATTTCGAAGAATGTCCGGGTGGATATTCCGATCGTCGGCCAGGTCGATCCGGTGTTGCGGGCGCTGACCTCCGAGTTGCGGTTGCTGGATCGCGGCGACTTCCCGTCGCTGGAAGACTGGTGGAAGCAGATCAACGAGTGGCGCGCGGCGGATTGCCTGAAATACGACCGCGACAGCGGCACGATCAAGCCGCAATTCGTGGTCGAGAAGCTGTTCGAGGTGACCGGGGGCGATGCGTTCATTACCTCCGATGTCGGCCAGCACCAGATGTTCACGGCGCAGTATTATCGTTTCGACGAGCCGCGTCGCTGGATCAATTCCGGCGGGCTGGGCACGATGGGCTTTGGTCTGCCGGCGGCCATGGGGGTGCAGTTCGCGCATCCCGACGCGACGGTGGCCTGCGTGACCGGCGAGGGCAGTATCCAGATGAATATTCAGGAGTTGTCCACCTGCCGTCAGTACGGCTTGCCGATCAAGGTGATCAATCTCAACAACCGGTATCTCGGCATGGTTCGGCAGTGGCAGGAGTTTTTCTACGCCAAGCGTTACGCCATGTCCTACATGGAGGCTCTGCCGGATTTCGTCAAGCTGGCGGAGGCCTATGGGCACGTCGGCATGAAGATCGAGCAGCCGGGCGACGTGGAGGCGGCGCTGAAAGAGGCGTTCGCGCTGAAGGATCGGCTGGTGTTCCTGGATTTCATTACCGACCAGGAAGAAAACGTCTATCCGATGGTTCCGGCCGGCGCCGGTCAAAACGAAATGATTCTGGTGTAGAACCATGCGTCATGCGATTTCAATTCTGATGGAAAATGAATCCGGCGCCCTGTCGCGGGTGGCCGGCCTTTTTTCGGCGCGAGCCTACAATATCGAGTCGCTCAGCGTGGCGCCGACGGATGATCCGACCCTGTCGCGGCTGTCGCTGGTGACCCGGGGCTCCGAGGAGGTCGTCGAGCAGATCATCAAGCAGCTCAACAAGCTGATCGACGTGGTCAAGCTGATGGATCTGAACGAGCATCCGCATATCGAGCGGGAGCTGATGCTGGTGAAGATCGAGGTGGACAACGACTCGCGCTATTTCGTCAAGGATATCGTCGATATCTTCAGCGCCAGGATCATCGATGTCTCTCCGCGCGCCTACACCGTCGAGCTGACCGCCAGCCCGAGCAAGCTCAATTCGTTCCTCGACGCCATCAAGCCGGCGCCGATCATCGAGATTGTCCGCTCCGGCTCCATGGGCATCGCGCGTGGCGACGTCGCGCTGCGGATCTGAGTTTTCCCTATTTCGCTTCAATCTTTATTCAGGACGCTTTCATCATGATGAACATTTATTACGACAAAGACGCTGATCTCAGTCTGATCCAGAACCGCAAGGTCACTATCGTGGGTTACGGTTCGCAGGGACACGCTCACGCGAACAACCTCAAGGAGTCTGGCGTCGATGTGACGGTGGCGCTGCGCGAGGGCTCGGCGTCGGCGGAAAAGGCGAAAAACGCCGGGCTGGCCGTGGCGGGCATCGAGGAGGCGGTGAAGGACGCCGATGTCGTCATGATCCTGGCGCCGGACGAGCATCAGGCGGTGCTGTATCGCCGTCTGATCGAGCCCAACATCAAGCAGGGCGCGGCGCTGGCGTTTGCTCACGGCTTCAATATTCATTTTGAGCAGATCGTGCCGCGCGAGGATCTGGATGTCATCATGATCGCGCCGAAAGGCCCCGGCCACCTGGTGCGCAGCACTTATACCGAGGGTCGCGGCGTCCCGAGCCTGATCGCGGTCTACCAGGACGCCTCCGGTCAGGCCCGCGATATCGCGCTGTCCTACGCCTCGGCCAACGGCGGCGGTCGCGCGGGCATTATCGAGACCACGTTCCGCGAGGAAACCGAGACCGATCTGTTCGGCGAGCAGGCGGTGCTCTGCGGCGGAACCACGGCGCTGGTTCAGGCCGGGTTCGAGACCCTGGTCGAAGCCGGCTACGCGCCCGAGATGGCCTATTTCGAGTGCCTGCACGAACTCAAGCTGATCGTCGACTTGATGTACGAAGGCGGCATCGCCAACATGCGCTACTCCATCTCCAACACCGCCGAATACGGCGACCTGACGCGCGGCCCCCGGGTCGTCAACGCCGATACCAAGGCGGAGATGAAAAAGATTCTCGGCGAGATCCAGAATGGCGAGTTCGCCCGTGAATTCATCATGGAAAACATGACCGGCGCCGCCACCATGAAAGCCAAGCGCCGACTGGGGCGCGAGCATCAGATCGAGGAGGTGGGCGAGCGTCTGCGCGGCATGATGTCGTGGATCGGCGACAACAAGCTGGTGGACAAGTCCAGAAACTGATCCGGCTTCGGCGGCGATGGACACTTCGGAAAACTCCGGAAAACCGCGTTCCCGCGGCATCTACCTGCTGCCGAACCTGTTCACCACGGCGGCGATGTTCGCGGGTTTCTACGCCATCGTCGCCGCCCAGTCCGGGCGTTTTCATGGCGCCGCCATCGCCATCTTTTCCGCCATGCTGCTGGACACGCTGGATGGCCGTCTGGCGCGCATGACCAACACCCAGACCGAGTTCGGCGCGCAGTACGACAGCCTGGCCGACCTGCTCTCCTTCGGCCTCGCCCCGGCGCTGGTCATGTACGACTGGTCGCTGATGTACATCAACGACGTGGGCCCGGGCTGGGCCAAGCTCGGCTGGCTCACCGCCTTCTTCTACGCGGTCGCCGCCGCCATGCGGCTGGCGCGCTTCAACGCGATACCCGTCGAGGACAAGCGTTATTTCATCGGCCTGCCAAGTCCCACTGCGGCCGCCATCGTCACCGGAACGGTCTGGATCGGCTTCGATGTTGGCATCTCCGGCGAAGCCTTCCGCGTGCCCGCCATGCTGGTCACCCTGATCGCCGGCGGGCTGATGGTCAGCAATATCCGTTATCTCACCTTCAAGGACATCGACTACCGCCGCAAGGTGCCGTTTTTCATGATCCTGATCGCGGTCGTGATCCTGATGCTGCTGGCCTTCGATCCCCCGAAGGTGCTTTTCAGCGGCTTTCTGATTTATACGGTCCACGGGCCGGTGTCGGCGTTGATGCGGCGTCGAAAACAGCAAAAGTGAGCGGTCGAAATCGAGCGGTGGCAAGGGTGTGGGTAGTGGTTCTGGAGCCAAGGTGCGCCGAAGGAGTTTGATTTGACCGGTTCTATTGTCTTGCCAAGCTTTCTCACTGCGAGATCCGCGCACGATACCGTTACTGTATGTCGCCGGGTGATGCGATCCGAAGGCGATCTGCATGTTGACGCGTCTCGGCTGAGGTTTGTCGATCCCTTTGGTATTGCGATGTTGGGGGCGGCGTTCTCTTGCAAGCGCGATGCCGGAAGTGAAATTTCGCTTTCTGGCATCACCACGGACGCAGGCAGCTATCTGGAGCGTATGGACGTATTCCGTGATGTCAGGATTGAAAGCCGCGACTCCGTCTCCGAGCGCCACAACAGGCAAGATTCCCTGGTGGAGTTGACCTCGCTTACTGAGGTTGGTGATGTTCCCGCGACCGCTATGAGATTATCTCACGCGATTGTTGGAGTGTTTCCGGGGGTCGACAAGAAGGCTCCTCCAGACGAGATGACGGGATACACGGATTTCGAACGCCTGGTTGAGCCGCTACAGTATGTTCTGAGCGAGCTTCTTGAGAATGCGCTTACGCATGCTCGTCGGGCTGGGTATGCCCATGCGGGCGTCTGGGTTGCCGCACAGTATTTTCCTAGCCGGGAACGAGTGCAGCTCTCCGTCGTGGATAACGGATGCGGATTTCTGGGGTCATTGCGAAATCATCCGGAACTCAAAAATGATTCCCATCTTT
>DRPO01000225.1 GCA_011330835.1 Gammaproteobacteria bacterium
ATAGCGGCGTTGCAAAAACTTGACGTAGCCCCACTATGCCTGCGTTTTTGCGCCTTGCTATCGACGAAAACCTATTCACTGAACGGGCATTCTTGGGCGCGAGAGGTATACCCCATCAGGATTTGGAAGAAGGATTCCCCTGAGAGAGTTTTTCCAGTTCGGATTCCAGATCGAAAGGAATGTCCAGCCTTTCCGACTTGTCCCGGGCGTTCTCGTCACGGCCCAGCGGGCTCAGGCGGTAATCGGTATCCGAGAAGTTTTCGATCTCCTGGTGGTTGTAGGAGTCCTCGAGGTCATCGCTGATTTCGAGTGAATCGCCAGGATCGTCCATTAGATCCAGCTCCATGGATATGGCGTCCAGTTCAGCGTCGGTAAAGGC
Organism: Gammaproteobacteria bacterium; assembly: GCA_011330835.1. Taxonomy (GTDB): domain Bacteria; phylum Pseudomonadota; class Gammaproteobacteria; order UWMA-0217; family UWMA-0217; genus HyVt-560. The sequence continues at coordinate 380 of DRPO01000225.1, forward strand.
TTCTTCCGAGACTTCGGGCGTTTCAGCGGTCAGGTCGCCTTCCATTTCAGCGGTCAGAGAGCCCAGCGAGTCGCCGATTGGATCGGAATCCTCGATTTCAGCGACGGCAACCGGATTGCTGTGCAGATAGTCGTCGATCTCTTCGTTGAACGATTGTCCCGGAATCTCCATTGCCGCGGTGTCGGCAAGGTGCGAGGACGGCTCGGGAGCGTTCTGTCCCGCATCCTCCGGCTGAGCTTCTTCGGTTCCAGAGGCCTCGGCGAGGGCATCGCCAGTCGCCCGCTCATTCCCGTGGCGTTGTTGGGCGCGCCCCGTGATTTTTCGGACCTGTTCGCTCAGTCCGCTCTCGGCTCCGCTGTTTTCCAGCAGTTCGCTCGCCAGCCGGTTCATGTCTTCGAGCTTGCCCGTTTCAGCATACAGCTTGAGTTGCAGCAGCTTGAAGCGGTCGTTGTTTTTGTTGGATTCCCGGAGCTTGTCGATCGCAACCTGGGCCAGCGAATATTGGCCATAAGCGAGATAGATCTCGGCTTCCTGGGCGGCGTCCAGATCCCGATCCCCTTCGCCACCCAGATTTTCAGAGAAATCGAGGATCTGCGTCGAGGGGTTGGGGTTGTCGGCGCCTGAGGGGCGAATGGTCTCCTGGGTATCCTCGGAGGTGGGCCTCAAATCGTCATGTTCCGGCTCCAGATCCGAGGCGTCCAGTTCGGTTTCGCGAGTATGGAAAGGATTGGACTCCGCCTCATCCCGGTTTCCGGAAGGGTTTTCCAGTATAACAGTGCTTTGAGCGAACTCACTGGTAGTGTCGGGAATGCCCGGCACTCGGTCGGGACGGAGGTCACGGTCGCGTTCGGAAACACTCGGTTGGGGCGTTTCGCTATCCAGCCCTCTGGGTTCGGGCGGCGGGATTTTTACCGGTGGTTCGGGTTTTCTCCGCGCCATCAGCAACAGAATCAGCGGAAGCGCCAATAGAACCACGCCCCAGGGGAGCCACTTGAGCAACGCTTCGAAATGTCGCGAGGCGGTTTCGTCCGCTTTTGGCAAATCGTTGGTTTCGATCTCGGCTTTCAAGGGTTCCTGGTTGGCGGGCTCGGCGGGCGTTTCAGCCGCCACGGTTCCTTTTTCTCTGTCGGTCTCGCCTTGCTGGAACTCATCCCGGGATACGGCGGGGGACTCGGGGGCGGCCGGTTCCGGGCTGGCTTCCACGGAGTCGCCAATGGCGCTTTTCAGGCTGCTGTTGGTCGCGGGAAGCGGGGTGTCGCCTTCCTTGTCCAGAGTGACCGCTTCGGATGGGGCGTCGCTGGCGGCATCCTTTTTCTGGTTTTCGTCCAGTTTTCTGGCGATGTCCTGGGCGATGCGTTGCGAGGTCTTGTCGGCGGGCAGTATTTCCAGCGACTTGCGCGCGCCGTTGTTGGAGGAGGACTCTTGGGCGGCGGAGGATTCGGTTTCTTGCGGTTGCCGCTCGATCTCTTTGGCGGGCGCGGCGGTCGGAGCCGAGATCGTTTCACCTTCGACTTCGATTTCCTCGTGTGGAAGCGTAAAGGCAAAATCGGTAATGGTCGAAACCCCATAGTCGGACCCGGGCCGGGCCTGGGCGACCTCAACGGAACGCACGGGTTTCACCCGGGCGCCTGTGGCGTCGGGGATATAGAGGATCGAGCCCCGTTCGAGATAGTTCATGGACCCAAGGAACGCATCCGGGTTGGCCTTGTAGATCCTGTTCGCCATCTCTCTGGCGCTGAGCCGGGTTCCCTTCGCCGCGGCGCGGGCGATGTCCATCAGAGTGTCTCCAGGCCGAACCGGGCCATATTGTCCATTTTCAATGCGGTAGGAGCGGGGCGCCCGAGGCTTGCGGACTGGATGCGTTTCCGCCAGCGTATCCCGGGTTGCGCGACGCAGGGAGGCGGGAACCTCGACGAACACGGGTATGTCGATAGCGCCGATATCCGTCACGGGGGGCAGGGAAGCCTTGGCCGGAGGGGCGGGAGCGACGGTTTTTCGCCGCTTGTCCGGCGTCGCGCCGGCCAGAGTCGGCGCACGGCTGGACTCGATAGCGGGAAGCCGCTGATATTCCGGGGGGTCGAGCAGGATCGAGACTTCCTTGAGCAGCTTGCCATGGCTCCATTCGACCTCCAGCAGGAAATCCATCAATGGCTCCCTGATCGGTTCGCGAGTGCCCAACAGCACCTGCAACTGCCCGTCGGGCCCCTGATAGAGTTCGAAGCGTGAGCGGGCCAGTTCAGCGGGATAGCGCAATCCGGCCTGCTCGTGCATTTCCGGGCTGGCCAGCCGAACCCGGATGCTCTCCTGGCGTTCCCGATCCCTTGCGCTCGAAATCAGGGGGATGGAGGCGTACAACGGTTGGTTCAGGGCCGATTTGACCTGGATCTCCCCGATGCCCAGCGCAAATCCCTGGGAATTGGCGATCAGCGCAAGGCCCAGGCCCAGTACGCCGGCAGCCGTTCGATGTTGGGTTCGTTTTTCCATAGCTTTAAATGATGTAACCTGGTAAGTGCTGTCTGACGGCGGACATCCTGCTCAACCGGTGTATCGGAGCCCAGCGGTTTAAAAAATATAACACAATCAGGGTGATGGCCGAAAAACTTTTGGCTCTGACATTGTTTCTTTCCGAAAACCGAGCCTTTGCTACCGTTCATCGTTTTTCAGTCCCGACCCGCAACCGCTACTATAATACCCCTTGCGATTGAGAATACCCCATTCAGTCCGCGCGTCTTTTCGCCGATGGCCGCGTTGTTACGCCTTGCTCTCGACGAAAATCCACGCACCCTGGACGGGGTATTCTCAATCGGCAAGAGGTATAGACCGGAACATCGGTGATTTTATCTGTTTTCAGCGCAGGTAAAGGCGTCTGGTTTCAAAATTTGTGGATCACATTCTATTTCTGGCGCGACAGCCCTTCCAAACCCGTCGCCGCGGCGTCCGGAAATGGTCGCCGATGTCAGAATGACCGGAGGAAAAGGGGCAAGTTCATTGCAATCCACGGCCCTCGCCGAAGCATTGGCTCGCGTACACCTTACTTTATTACGCCCTTACAAAATTTCTCTCGCAATTTCACGGGGTTGACGAAATGATTCATCCGCGCCGGGCGAATAGTCGTAATTTATACCCAATAGATATAGAATACCGCGCCATTTCGCGGGCAACCGGGTCAAGGACGGACCAACAGTCCGGATTTTTCACACAATGGCGAGAGGCTTGAACCGAAATCGTCAGGCGGGTGAAAGATCCGGTCCAGTATAACGATCACGGACGCCCATTATTCCGGATAACCAAGAGGAGAGTAGACTGTGTTGACTGAAAAGGCGCTACTCAAACAGCCAAAGAAGAACTACATGAACGAGGAGCAGATCGAGTTTTTCAGGAATCTGCTGAAAACCCAACGCGAGGAGCTGGTAAAGAGTCTCAAGGAAACGAACGAGCATCTCAAGAACCAGGAACGCGAGGCGGACGAGAATGACCGCGCTTCGCTCGAGGAGGAACGTTGGCTCGAACTGCGCATCCGGGAAAGGGAGAGCAAGCTGATCGCCAAGATCGACGAGGCGTTGCAGCGCATCGAGGACGGCACCTACGGCTACTGCGAGGAGACCGGAGAGGAGATCGGACTCAAACGGTTGCTGGTGAGGCCGACGGCGACGCTATCGATCGAGGCCAAGCAGCGACGCGAGAATGTCGAAAAGGCCTATTCCGACAGCTGAGAAAGAATCGGGACGGGAATCTTCGGCGGATTCCCGGGCCGATAGCGAACGGATCCAGAAGCTTCTGGCGCGGGCGGGATACGGCTCGCGTCGAGAAATCGAGCGCTGGATCGCCGCTGGACTCATCCATGTCGATGGAAAGGTCGCCAGACTCGGCGACCGCATCTCACCGCAAAGCCATGTCACCCTTCGGGGAGAGCCGGCTCCCCTTGGCGCCGTCGCGAAACCCCGGATTCGCGTGCTGGCCTACCACAAGCCTGTCGGCGAGATCGTATCCCGCTCCGATCCGGAAGGGAGGGATACCGTTTTTGATCATCTGCCCACCATGAAAACCAGCCGGTGGATAGCGGTGGGCCGTCTCGATTTCAATACCTCGGGCCTGTTGCTGTTCACCAATGACGGAGAACTGGCCAACCGCCTGATGCACCCTTCATACGCTATCGAGCGCGAATACGCCGTGCGCATCCTTGGCGAGGTTGCCCCCGAAATCCTCGCCCGGCTGCGCAAGGGCGTGACCCTGGAAGACGGCGTTGCCCGGTTTGACGATATCGTCGACGCTGGCGGCTCGGGCGCCAACCACTGGTATCACGTTTTGCTGCGGGAAGGGCGCAATCGCGAAGTTCGGCGCCTGTGGGAAAGCCAGGGATTGCGGGTTAGTCGCCTTGCTCGCGTCCGTTATGGTCCGCTCGCCTTGCCCCGGGATCTGAGGCCGGGAAGATACCGGGAGCTGGAACACAAGGAGATCATCGCGTTGTACCAGGCCGCCCGGCTGTCGCCGCCCGAGCTCAAACCGCGAGGACAACGCGGAAGAAGGCCCGGAAAGCATTCTCGCCGGGAGCGTTTCGACTGGAAGAAACGTTAGCGGAGGGCTCACAGGGCGGATTGCAGCCCGCCTTCCAGCACCCGCGCCTCGATCCCGTGCTTGTTGAGCAGATAGGCGCCGGCGCGGCTTTTGGCGCCGTCCTCGCAACACACCACATAGTGGTAGTTCCGATCAAGCTGATTCATCTTGAGTCGCAGAAACAGTAAGGGCAGGTTGATTGCCTTGTCCAGGTGTTCCTGACCGAACTCATTGGGGTGGCGAACATCGATCCAGCGCGCCTTGTTGCGACTGACAAGATCCGCGGCCTCCATGAAATCGATCGATCTGGGAACTTCCCGCTGAATGATTTTCTCGAAATCCTGTTTCGTCATTCGCATCACCTGGCAGTCTTCCACGGCCTGCACCGAGGCGTTGCGAGGTTCGCTGGACAACAAGGCGTCCTCGCCAAAGGTGTCGCCGGGAAACAGCTGCGCCACGGGCGTGCCCTGGGGCGAGCTCGGCGTATTTCTCAGCACCGCGGCCCGGCCTCCGGAAAGTACGAAGAAGTGCTCTCCCGGCTCGCCCTGACGAATGATCATGTCGCCGGCGTTGTAGTTTTCAGCCGTCAGCTTCTGGAACATCATCTGAATGCGTTCCGCTGGAAGTTGCTGAAGAATGGCGTTCTTCAGCAGCTTGCCCATCCAGTCCTCCGCCGAGAATACGGAATCCGGGGTAATTTCCTCGACCTCGTAATCGCCCGATTGTTGCCAGCTCAGCATCATTTCAAGCGATGGACTGTCGATCTTGAGGCACACAGCGTCGGTCTTGGCCGTGGCGGAATGCTTGCGGGGCTGGTAGTGATCGAGAGGCAACATCGCCTCCGGCGAATCCGCCTGGATGATCTTGGGGGCGGAGAGCAGCGATCGGATCGATATGGCGCCTTGCAGCAGGTAGAAATGCGACTTGTCCTCCTGCCCTTCGTGAAACAGCTTCTCGCCGCGGGCGAGCTGAATCAGTTGCATGGAATCGAACAGCGCCCGCAGATTCTTCTCGCTGAGCGTATTGATCGGGGTCAGTCGGGCGATTCGTTCCCGGAAATGAGCGATATCCATATTCATCGTTATTCTTGTTCTTCTGTTTCAGGGCCTTGCGACCATATAACAGACTGAAAACCCTTTCCATGAACCAGGCTTGGGTATGATGTAGGCAACGATGACCAGCTTGCGCCTCATAGTGGCTTACCATAATATGGTATTTGTTACTACCCACCGGCGGAGAGCGCTCATGTCGAAAAATACCAGCATCATCCTCGGCGAGCATTTCGAACGTTTTGTCAGCGCCCAGCTAAAGGACGGACGCTATGGCTCGGTCAGTGAAGTCGTGCGCGCGTCCCTGCGTCTGCTTGAAGAACATGAGCACAAGATCGCTGTTCTGCGTCAGGCGCTCATGGATGGAGAAAACAGCGGCGATGACGGAGTTCTCGATATGGAAGCGATCCGGCGCAACGCCAAACGCGAAGCGGGGCTGGATGTTTGAAATCCACAAAAGCCGTCGGGCTTGCGCTGATATTCATAATATCTGGCTTTACAGTTTCGAAAACTGGGGGGAGGCTCAGGCGGATAAGTATTTTGATCAGCTTATGGCGGGAATCAACGAATTGCGACGTCACCCTGAATTGGGGAAACCTCGCGACAGCTTGAGAAAAGGCTACCGTTCCTTGCAAATTCAACACCATGTCGTGTTCTATACGGTGAGTTCATCCATCGTGAGCATCAAGCGCGTCCTCCATGAGCGAATGGATCCAGACGCCGGTCTATAGAAGCATCTCCCTGGCCAGCAACGCGACATTGCGGGATCCATTCTGGTCGCCAATCCGCTTCCTGATTTCGTCCAAGCCTTCCCGTACTTCATCGCGGTAACCCTGATCCTCGATCAGCCGGGCCAGTTCCCGCGCCATGGCCTCGGGCGTGGCGGCGTCCTGGATGAACTCGCGCACGACTTCACGACCGGCGACGATGTTGGCCAGCGCGACGTGGGGGATCTTGATCAGTCGGCGCAGCAGGGGGTAGGTGAGCGGGGAGACCTGGTAGGCGGCGACCATGGGGACGCCCATCAGGGCGGTTTCCAGCGTGGCGGTGCCGCAGGCGGTGAGAATGGCGTCGCAGACCTGCATGACGTTGTAGGCGCTGTCGTTGTCGACGACGATGATCGGGCTGGCCTCCGGCAACAGGCTTCGCAACCATTCGGCGTCGATGCCGGGAGCGACGGGGAGCAGGAATTGCGCGTCGGGGCGTCGGGCGCGGAGCGTTTCCGCCGTTTCGGCGAAGACCGGCGCCAGCCGGGAGATTTCGCTCCGGCGGCTGCCGGGTTGCAGGCCGATCACCGGGCGTTCGCCGCTGACGCCGAAGCGGGCGCGGTTCTCCTCGATCGACCGCGTGGCCCTGACCTTGCCGGCCAGCGGGTTGCCGACATAGCGCACCGGGATGCCGTGGCGCTGATAGAACTCGACTTCGAACGGGAAGATGACCGCCATCATGTCGATACGCTCGCCGATCTTCTTGACGCGGCCCTGACGCCAGGCCCAGACCTGCGGACTGATGTAGAACAGCACCGGGATGCCGAGCGCCTTGGCCGCCGCCGCGAGTTTCAGGTTGAACTCGACATAGTCGACCAGGATCAGCAGATCCGGCGGCGCTTGTTTCAGGCGCTGGCGAAGCCGGTTGAGCGCCCGGCGGATCTCCGGATAGTGGCGCAGCACCTCGATCAGGCCGACGACCGCCAGCTCGCGATTGTCCACGATGATTTCCGCGCCCGCCCCGGCCAGCGCTTCGCCGCCCATGGCTTCCACGCGGAGGCCGGGTTCCAGCGTTCGGAGTTCCTCGATCAGGCGGGCGGCGTGCATGTCTCCGGACGGCTCGCCGGCCACGATCAACACGCGCTTCGACGGGGTCTCCATCCAGGCTCAGAGCGCGGGGCCGCCGCGCAGCAGGCGGGTGATTTCCATCGCGGCGGCCAGGGCGCGACGGCCATCCTCGCCGCTGACGGCGGGCGCGGAGCCGGTCTCGATGGCGCGCAGGAACTCCCTGATCTCGTCCAGCAGGGCGTCGCTGTCGCCGCCCGCCAGCGTCTCCCGGTCGATCGCCGGCACGCCAGGGAACATCTCGCCATCGCCCTTGCGGTACAGCTCGGCGGTTTTGTCCTGGAAGTCGATGCCGATGTAGCTGTCGCGCTGGAACAGCCGCATCTTGCGTTCCGACTTCTGGCTGACCCGGCTGGCGGTGACATTGGCGACGCAGCCATTGGCGAATTCGAGCCGCGCATTGGCGATGTCGATGGAATCGGAAAGCACCGACGCCCCGCTGGCGCGGATCTCGCTGATCTCCGACTTGACGAAATCGAGAATGATGTCGATGTCGTGGATCATCAGGTCCAGCACCACGTTGACATCGGTGGCGCGCGGCTTGAACGGCGCCAGCCGGTGCGACTCGATGAACAGCGTTTCGCCCCGCACCCGGTCGCCCAGCGCCAGCACCGCCGCGTTGAACCGTTCCAGATGGCCGACCTGCAATACACGCTCATTGGCGCGGGCCAGCGCGATCAGTTCATCCGCCTCGTCGAGAGTGGTCGTGATCGGTTTCTCGACCAGGACATGAACTCCCTGTTCGAGGCAATCACTGGCGATCCGGTGATGGAGTGTGGTGGGCGCGACGATGCTGCAAGCGTCAATATCGCCCAGCAGCTCCCGATAGTCGGCGACCGCGCGGCAGCCCAGTTCGGCGGCCAGCGCATGCCGCGCTTCCGGATCGGGGTCGGCCACCGCCACCAGCTCCGCCTGCTCCAGCGCCGCGTATTTTTGGGCGTGAAACTTGCCGAGATAGCCAACGCCGATGACGGCGCAACGAATGGTCATGGAGCGTTCCGAGGAGTTATCAGGAGCGTAATGGTAACAGGATGCTTCATCAGTGAGAAAAGTCGATCGAACTAGTTCTCCGCCGGCATCCTGCAAACGCTGGTTTTCTTCTCGAATTCATGGAGTTAAGTTCTGGTTCGGCGGTATTGTTGACTGCCTTCGCATTTGCGCTTACCGTGGGCGCTTCGAATACCTCTTGTGTCAAGGAATGATCAGGAGCGCATGCGTTGTCGTCGAGAATTCCCGCGTCCCCGCGAGCCTTGCGGGCTTGAGGTATACTAATCGGCCCAACACAAAATGATCTTCGTCTGTGATCCGAATCGCCGGCCCTGTTGCGGTTTTGATTCCAGTTGATGGCTGGAGGCGGTTCGGCGCGGTCGGTTATCCGCGCGCGCTGTCCAGGGGAAGATTTTCTACAACCACAGGAGACTTTGCATGGCACATATTGTAGTTCTGGGCGCTGGCACAGGAGGAATGCCGGCGGCGTATGAGATGAAGGCGGCGCTGGGCAGCGGCCATGAGGTGACCGTTGTCAATGAACGAGACTATTTCCAGTTTACGCCCTCCAACCCCTGGGTCGCCGTTGGCTGGCGCGATCGCGCGTCGATAACTTTCGACATCAAGACCTATCTGTCGAAAAAGAACATCAATTTCATCGCCAAGCGGGTGATGAAGATCGACGCCGAAGGCAGTGAGCTGACGTTCGACGATGGCGAGACTCTGAAGTATGACTACCTGGTGATCGCCACCGGGCCGCGTCTGGCGTTCGAGGAGGTCGAGGGCACCGGTCCGCACGAGGGTTATACGGATTCGGTCTGTACGGTGGATCACGCCGAGAAGGCTTACGAGAGCTATCAGGCGATGCTGGCGAAGGGCAGCGGCCATATCGTCATCGGCGCGGTTCCGTTCGCGAGCTGTTTCGGCCCGGCCTACGAATTCGCTTTCATTGTTGACGCCGATCTTCGCAAGAAGAAGATCCGCAACAAGTACACCATGCAGTTCGTGACTTCGGAACCCTATATCGGACACCTCGGGCTGGGCGGCGTCGGAGATTCCAAGGGGATGCTGGAATCCGAATTGCGCAATCATCATATCAACTGGATTACCAACGCCAAGACCACCCGGGCCGAACCGGGCAAACTGTTTGTCGAGGAGATCGGCAGCGATGGCGAGAAGGTCAAGGATCACGAGATCAATTTCGATTTCGCCATGATGTTGCCGGCCTTCAAGGGGGTCGACGCGGTGATGGCGGTGGAAGGCCTGTGCAATCCGCGCGGCTTCGTCTTCGTGGATGAATATCAGCGCAATCCGACCTATCGCAATATCTTCTCCGCCGGCGTCTGCATCGCGATTCCGCCGGTCGAGCCGACGCCGGTTCCCACGGGCGCGCCCAAGACAGGCTACATGATCGAGTCGATGGTAACGGCGATCGTTCACAATATCGCGGACGAGATCGAAGGACGCGAGCCCAAGACCACGGCGACCTGGAACGCGATCTGCCTGGCGGACATGGGCGATACCGGCGCGGCCTTCGTTGCGCTGCCGCAGATTCCGCCGCGCAACGTGGCCTGGTTCAAGAAGGGCAAATGGGTGCACGCGGCGAAAATCGCTTTCGAGAAGTACTTCATCCGCAAGATGAAGAAGGGGACTTCCGAGCCGCTGTACGAGAAATACATCCTCAAGATGCTGGGCATCGAGAAGCTTGGCTGAGGCTTTTTGCCCCGTCGTCCACTGGGCGACGGGCGGGCGGGAGCGGGACGGATCTCTTGCGATCAGGAATGCCCGGCGGGACTGAAGTCCCGTTTCCTCGTTGCCCGACAACGCTGGCTCTGTCTGGGTAGTCGTAGGGTGGATCAAGCGAAGCGGATCCACCGAATGCGCCCGCAAACCAGTGGATCCGTCGCGTCGCTCCTTGATCCACCCGACGGATCGGGTCGCGAGAAGCATCTGTGAGAGCAGCAGCGTTGCTGCTCTCTTTTTGTTCAACAACGCAGTGTGAAGATTAACAATGAGTGTGAACGTTCTGGAAGGGGATTTCAGGCTGGAGAAGGCGAGCATTGGCTTGGTCGCTTCCCGGTTCAACAGTTTTATCGTGCAAAGTCTGGTGGATGGCGCGACCGATGTGTTGCAGCGGCAACTGGGCGACCAGGCCGCCATCGATCTGGCTTGGGTTCCGGGCGCGCTGGAGGCGCCGCTGGTCGCCCGGAAGATGGCCGATTCGGGCCGTTATGACGCGATCGTGGTTCTGGGCGCGGTTATCCGGGGCTCCACGCCGCATTTCGATATCGTCGCCAACGAGAGCGCCAAGGGGCTGGCCCAGGTGTCGATGAGCGCGGGCATTCCCGTCATCAACGCCATTCTCACCACCAATACCATCGAGCAGGCCATCGAGCGGGCCGGAACCAAGGCGGGCAACAAGGGCGCGGAAGCGGCCATGGGCGCGCTTGAAATGATCAGTTTGCTCGCCAGGCTTTGAACGCCCTTGTCCAGAAAGAAACCCACCGACGAACAACTGGCCAACCAGCGCCGTCACATGGCGCGGCGGTTGGCGTTGCAGGCCATTTACCAGTGGCAGATCACCGGCCATTCGCTGAATGAGCTGATGGCCCAGTTTTCGCGGGATCAGGACTATCCCAAGGCGGATCCCGATTATTTCAGATCGCTGGTCGCCGGCGTGCTCGACAATCAGCCGGACATCGACGAAAAGCTGAAACCCTTCCTGCCGCGCGATATCGAGCTGGTCGACGCCATCGAGCGCGCCATGTTGCGGCTCGCGGTCGAGGAATTCTCGTCGCATCCCGAAACGCCCTACCGCGTGGTGCTGAACGAGGCCATCGACCTGGTCAAGCTGTTCGGCGCGGTTGGGGCGCACCGGTTCATCAACGGCGTACTGGAAAAGCTCTGGCGGGATCTGCGGCCGCTGGAAGCCAAGGCGCAACTCTCGGGGCGGTCCGCTTCGTAGCGTCTCTTCGCGTGGGCTCGCGCAGCCAACCACGGAATGAACGAATTCGACATCATCGAACGCTATTTCCGCTTCTCCCCCCCGTCCGCCAACGCGCCGGTCTCCATTGGCGACGATGCGGCCATCGTGGACAGCCGGGGGCCGCTGGCGATCACGGTCGACACGCTGACCGCCGGCGTTCATTTCCCGGAAGATGCGCGACCCGCCGATATCGGCCACAAGGCGCTGGCCGTCAATCTCAGCGATCTGGCCGCGATGGGCGCGACGCCGCGCTGGTTCACGCTGGCGCTGACGCTGCCTGCCAGCGACCCCGACTGGCTGGCGGATTTCTCCTCCGGGCTGAAAGCGCTGGCGAACCGCTACGGGATTCGACTGATCGGCGGCGACACCACGCGCGGCCCGTTGTCGATCACGATCCAGGCCATCGGCTCGGCGCCTCCCGGCGGCGCGGTGTTGCGCGCCGGCGCCCGCCCGGGAGACGATATCCATGTCACTGGCTCGCTGGGCGACGCGGCGCTGGGGTTGCGGATTCATCGCGGCGAAGCGCGTCTCGACCCCAACCTGGAACGGCTTTGTCTCGAGCGGCTGCATGCTCCGGAGCCGCGCGTAAGGGCAGGGGAGGCCCTGGCGCCGCTGGCGTCGGCGATGATCGATTGCTCCGACGGGTTCGCCGCTGATCTGGGGCATGTGCTCTCGGCCAGCGGAGTTTCGGCGGTGGTCGATTTCGCGGCGCTGCCGTTTTCTTCCGCCGTCCGGCGGTGGCTCGACGATGGCGGCGAGCCCGCCTTGCCGCTGACGGGCGGCGACGACTATGAGCTGATATTCACCGCGCCGCCCTCGGCGCGGGAGGCCATCGCCACAGTCGCTGAATCCCTGTCGCTGCCCGTGAGCCGGGTCGGGCGGATCACCCCGGAGGGTGGGTTGAAGATCATGGCCGACGGGCGGCCCCTGGTTTTGCAACAGCGGGGCCATGATCATTTTCGCGCCGATGGAGAGCGCCCATGAAACCAATGCCGGTTAGCCCCGGAACCGTGTTCCGCGATCCCGTCCACTTCCTGGCCTTCGGGTTTGGCTCCGGCCTGTCGCCTGTCGCGCCCGGCACTTTCGGAACCCTGGCGGCCATTCCGCTCTACTGGGCGCTGAGCGGTCTGACCGCGCCGATCTATGCGCTGGTTGCGTTGGCGGTGACAGTCGCCGGGGTCTGGATCTGTGGACGCTCCTCGGCGCGGTTGGGGGTGCACGATCATCCCGGCATCGTCTGGGACGAAATCGCCGGTTACCTGATTACCATGACGCTGGCGCCGAAGGGCTGGCCGTGGATGCTGGCCGGTTTCGCGCTGTTCCGGTTTTTCGACATTCTCAAACCGCAGCCGATCCGCTGGCTGGATCGCAATCTGGACGGCGGGTTGGGCATCATGCTGGATGACGCGCTGGCGGGCGTCTTCGCTTTCGCGGCGCTTCAGCTTGTCGCCGGCCTTCGCTGAACAGGGCGGTTCTCGGACTCATTCGAAGTCCAGCGCGATGACCTCGCCCAGCCGCGAGACTGGCGTGACCGTCAGACCCTTGATTGGTTTGCGCGGAGCGTTGGCTTTCGGGATCACGGCGCGGGCGAAGCCCTGACGCGCGGCTTCGCGCAGCCGGTCTTCGCCGTGGGAGACGGGGCGAATCTCGCCCGCCAGTCCGATTTCGCCAAAGGTGATGACATCGCCCGGGAACGGGCGGTCGCGAAAGCTGGATACCGCCGCCAGCAGCAGCGGCAGGTCGGCGGCGGTTTCGCCGACGCGGACGCCGCCAACGACGTTGATGAACACGTCCTGGTCGTGCAGCATGACGCCGCCGTGGCGTTGCAGCACCGCCAGCAGCATGGCCAGCCGGTTCTGCTCCAGCCCCACGGCGACCCGCCGGGGCGCGCCGCCGTGACTGGCGGCGACCAGCGCCTGCATTTCCACCAGCAGGGGGCGGCTGCCTTCGCGGGTGGCCATGATGACGCTGCCGGAGACGGGCTGCTCATGCCGGGACAGGAAGATGGCGGAGGGGTTGCTGACCGGCTTGAGCCCCGTTTCGGTCATGGCGAAGATGCCGAGCTCGTTGACCGCGCCGAAGCGGTTCTTGATGGCGCGCAACACGCGGTAGCGCCCGCTGGGGTCGCCCTCGAAATAGAGCACGGTGTCGACCATGTGCTCCAGCACGCGCGGGCCGGCGAGCTGGCCGTCCTTGGTGACGTGGCCGACGATGAACAGCGATATCCGGTTCTGCTTGGCCATGCGCACCAGCTGGGCGGTGCTTTCGCGCACCTGGCCGACCGCGCCGGGGGCGGATTGCAGGGTTTCGGTGTACAGCGTCTGGATGGAGTCGATCACCATCACCTCCGGCTTTTCCCGACGGCTCAGGGCGATGATCTGTTCGACCGAGGTCTCTGTCAGCAATCGCAGGTGATCGACGGAGAGCCCCAGCCGGCTGGCGCGCAGCCCGATCTGCTGGGCCGACTCCTCGCCGGAGACGTACAGCACCGGGATGTGGGACAGGCGGGCCGAAGTCTGCATCAACAGGGTGGATTTGCCGATGCCGGGGTCGCCGCCGATCAGCGTCACCGAGCCGGGCACGATGCCGCCGCCCAGCACCCGGTCCAGCTCGCTCAGGCCGCTGCTGACGCGCGGCGTTTCGGACTGATCGATCTCGGCGAGCCGCACCACTTCCGCGTCGCCCGCGTAGCCGGAGAAGCGACTGCTTTTCTTCGCCTCCCGGGCGAGTTCTTCCTCCAGCGTATTCCATTCGCCACACTGGCCGCACTGGCCAGCCCATTTGAGCTGTACGGCCCCGCAGCGGGAACAGCGATATCGGGTTTTGGGTTTTCCGGCCACCAGATCAATCGCCTTGTTCGCGTTCGTCGACCGGCACGGACAGCGGAAGCAGACGCACCGTTTTCACCGCGTTGGGCGTGGTGCGGATGATTTCCATCCGATAGGGGCCGATCCGGGCGCACATGCGCGCGTCGGGGATCATTTCCAGGTGCTCCAGCAGCAAGCCGTTGAGGGTTTTCGGCCCCGCGATGGGCAGCTCGATATGTAGCGCCCGGTTGATTTCGCGGAGACTGGCCCCGCCATCGATGATCCAGCCGCCGTCGGGTTGCGGGGTGATGTCGCCCGAAATCGCGGCGTCCAGGGTGAACCCGCCAACGATCTCGCCCAGGATTTCCTCCAGCGTGACCAGCCCCTGAATTTCGCCATACTCGTCCACCACCAGCGCGTGACGCCGGCGTTCGCGTTTGAAATTGACCAGTTGCTGAGTCAGCGTGGTGGTCTCGGGGATGAAATAGGCCGGTCGCAGGTTCTGCTCGATGGCTTCCCGCGTGAGGCTGTTGTCGGAGAGCATCGTCAGGATGGAGCGGATATGGATATACCCCAGCGTGTTGTCGATGTTGCCCCGGAAGACTGGCATCCGCGTATATTTCACCTGGCGCAGTTGGGCGATGATGTCGTCCCAGGGTTCGTCCAGGTCGATGCCGATGATTTCGTTGCGGGGAACCATGATTTCCTCGACCGTGACCTTCTCGAAATCGAGAATCCTCAGCAGCATCTTGCGATGAGAGTCGTGGATCAGCCCGCCCGCCTCGTTGACCACGGAGCGCAGCTCCTCGGTGCTCAGCGCGGTGTCATGACGAATGTCGGTGGGGATGCCCAGCAGCCGCAACACCGAGTTGGCGAACAGGTTGATCAGCCACACCAGCGGATACGCCAGCTTCAGCAGAGGGGTATAGATGAACGAGGCGGGAAAGGCGAAGCGCTCCGGTCGCAATGCCCCCAGCGTTTTCGGCGCGACCTCGGCGAAGATCAGCAGCACCAGCGTCAGCACCCCGGTGGCGATGGCCACGCCGCTGTTGCCGAACAGCCGGAAACCGATATAGGTGGCGAGCTGGGTGATCAGGATATTGACGAAGTTGTTGCCGATCAGGATCAGTCCGATCAGGCGGTCGGGATTTTCCAGCAAGCGGCTCGCCAGGATCGCGCCGGCGTGCCCCTCGTCCTTCAGATGACGCAGGCGGTAGCGGTTCAGCGACATCAGCGCCGTTTCCGAGCCGGAGAAAAAGGCCGACATCAGCAACAGGACGAACAGCGCGCCGAAAAAATAGCCCAGGGGAAGCTCAGACAAGGCGGTTCAGCCGATTCGGCGGTTCGGAAAAACAGACAGGGCTCATGTGCGATGCAAAATGATTTCCAGCACCAGCTTGCTGCCGAAATAGGCCACCACCAGCAGCACATAACCCCACAACGTCCAGCGAATCGCGGTCTGCCCGCGCCAGCCTCGCGTCAGTCGGCCCGTGAGCAAGAGGGCGAAAACAATCCAGGCGATGATGGACAGCACGGTCTTGTGCACCAGATGCTGGGCGAAGATATCCTCGAGGAAAAACCAGCCGCTCAGCAACGACAGCGTCAGCAAGGCGAAGCCGACGCCGATCAACTGGAACAGGAGTTCTTCCATGTACTGCATCGGCGGCAGACGGCGAACCCAGCCGGCCAGGTGGTGCTTGCGCAGCCGTTTTTCCTGGTAAGCCAGCAGCAACGCCTGCGCGGAGCCCAGCGACAGAATCGAGAAACTCAGCAGGGAACTCAGGATATGCCATTGCAGGCCAAGGTCGCCCGGCACGATCTGCGCCCGGGAGCCCAAATGGGTGAGGCTGATGGTCAGCGCCAGCGCCAGCGCGGGCAGCACCGCCAGCGCCAGACTGCCCAGCGGATGACGCCAGCTGGAAAAGAACAGCATAAGGGCAATGAACCACACAACAACCGAAATCGCGTTCTGAAAGTTGAGATTCAGCCCGGTGGCTGTGAACAGCAACACAGCCAGCGCGCCGCAATGCAGCAATAATGCGCCCAACCAGGTCAGTTTGGGTGAGAGCGACAACGGGATGCTGTTGGACTGCGAACGGCTATCGCGGAAAATCAGAACCGTCGTCAGCAGATAGCCGAAGACCGCAATCGCAGTGAATAGATGGGGAAGCGCCACGTTGTGTTTTGTTTACCGGGGTATTAGTCCGGTGTTAGGGGAAAGGACGCGAAAAATGGTATAACAGCCGGACGGTCAAGTGAATACCTGACGACGCCGGGCGAACAATTTCCGGAACGATCGGGCAATCCCGCCATTCCGCAACCGTATTCTTGGCAGACAGATGAAGATAACCGTATTAGGCTGTAGTGGCGGAATTGGCAAGGGCTATCGCACCACTTGCTACCAGGTGGACGACGATCTGCTAATCGATTGTGGCTCTGGCCTCGGCGAACTGCCGCTGGAACGGCTTCGGGGCATCCGACACGTCTTTCTGACCCATTCGCATCTCGATCATATTGCTTTTCTGCCTTTCCTGGTCGATACGGTATTCGAGGAGCTGATCCGCCATCCGCTCACCGTCTACCTGCTTCGGGAAACGATGGATACCCTGCGCAAGCATGTCTTCAACGGGTCCATCTGGCCCGATTTCACCCGGTTGCCCGGCGAAGAACATCCCGTGCTGCGCTTCCGGGTCATCGAACGCCATGAGACACTGGAAATCGCGGGTCGC
>DRPO01000226.1 GCA_011330835.1 Gammaproteobacteria bacterium
ACCGTCATCTCGGCATGTACGCCTACCGTGTTGGCGCATTGAAAGCCATTACGGCGGAGCGACCGTGTCCCATCGAATGCGCCGAGTCCCTGGAGCAGTTGCGCGCCCTGTGGCATGGCGTCCGGATTTATGTCGGAATTGTCGAGCACGCCCCGGCGCACGGGGTGGATACGCGGGAGGATCTGGAACGGGTCCGGTCGATTTCGGCGTAAGGGCCCCAAGGCCCAATGGCGTTCAAACAGCATCCGCGGAATCCACTCCAAGGCGCTGGATTCCCGCTTTCGCGGGAATGACGAGGAGGGGAAAGTGTTCCGTCATTCCGGGCTGAGTGGAGCGAAGACCCGGAATCCAGGTCGAGGCAATAGCGCCCTCGGGATTCGTTTTGCATCAAGGCTCGGGATCATCCTTCCGATATTTCCACAACCCCACGGCGAGCGTGAGCCAGGCGGCGATGAAGCTGACCCCGCCGATGGGGGTGATGGCGCCCAACCATTTGAGATCAGTGGCGGCGAGGAGGTAGAGGCTGCCGCTGAAAATGAGGATGCCGGCGAGCATGAGTTTTCCGGCGATCCGGGCGTGGCTGGGGGCGATGCGGTTGTGGATGAGCAGGCCGACGAGCATCAGGCCGAGGGCGTGGTAGGCGTGGTAGTCGACGCCTGTGTGAAAGATGGCGAGCGCTTCGGCGTCCAGACGCTGTTTGAGTCCGTGGGCGGCGAAGGCGCCAAGCAGGATCGAGAGGGCGGCGTTGAGCGCGCCGGCGGCGAGGAATTTCATGGGGCTTTCTCCGGGGCCTGTTCGGGCTTGATCAGCGACATGATCTTGCGGCCAGCGCTGGCCCTGGGCGGGTCGTCGGGGTCGCCGAAGGGGCGCAGGTTGCCGTTGGCGGTGATGACGAACAGCGGGATAGCCCGGTGGCGGTATTGTTCGAGGTAGTCTTCGTAGGTGAATTCTTCGCTGAGCGGGGTGGTCTTGATTTCGCCGCCGTTGGCGAGGATGGAGGCCAGGCGGGCGTAGGTGATGTCTTCGCCGAACAGGGGCCGACCGCGCTGTTCGCTGGAGGCGGCGACCTTGTCGCTGGCGGAGGGATCCACGTTGGGGGGCAGGGACCAGACGCGATTGCGACCGAATTCATGGGCGTAACGTTGCACGGCGAGCGTGTTGAGGTAGTCGTTTTGCGATAGCGCCAGCAGGTTGCCGATGCCGACCAGGTCGAGGTTGCGGTCGGCGCGTTCGGAGATGGCGTTGCCCCAGAAGGCTTCCAGCCCTTCGAGCGACGCCTTGCGCACGTTGGGCCAGTGGCTGTCGGTGAGCAGGCTGCGGAAGCCTTCCTTGCGGAGCGCGGCGGCGATGGCGCGGGCGACGGGGTTGGCGCCGATGATGAGCAGGCCGTGAGGCTCCGGTTCGGCGACGCCGAGCCATTGGGCCAGTGGTCGGGCGGTGGCGCTTTGCAGAACCACGGTGCCGATGATGACCATGAAGGTGAGCGAGACCATCAGCGGGGCTTGTTCGAAGCCGGCGGCTTCGAGCTTGATCGAGAACAGGGCGGAAACGGCGGCGGCGACGATCCCGCGCGGCGCGATCCAGCCGAGCAGGGCGCGTTCGCGCCAGTTCAGCGACGAGCCGAGCGTGGAGAGCAGCACCTTGACCGGTCGGGCAATGAACTGGATGACGAGGAAGACCCCCACC
>DRPO01000227.1 GCA_011330835.1 Gammaproteobacteria bacterium
CGTCATTCCCGCGAAGGCGGGAATCCAGCGCCTCGTTCTGGATTTCGGGTCTTCGCTTCACTCAGCTCGGAATGACGGATGGGGGTGGGGCGGTGGGGGGGCGTTGAGACCCCAACCCTCTCAGAGAGAGAACAGTGCGGTACGCGCCGACTATAAGCTATTGATAGCAGGAGTTTTCACAGTGACCATGGACAAGACGCCTTTGGCGGCGGTCGAACGCGACAAACTGCTGGCGTCTCTGGGCGCGACGCTTCGAGACGACCTCAAGGCGGGGCGGCGCACCGGGGTGCTTGTTCTGGAGATCAGCCAGTTCAAGCGAATCCAGGTGACCTACGGCCATGCTCGCACCCAGGAGTTCTTGCGGGAGCTGATGCGGCGCCTGGTTGACGCCTTGCCGAAAAAGGACAAGGTCTTCTATCGCGGCGGCGATGAGATCGTGGTGGCGCTATGCGGCTTGCGGGTGCGGGAGCAACTCAACCTCGCCATCAACAAGATTCAGCGCATCGTGGCCGAACCCGTCGTGCTGTGTGGCAACAGTCTTCGCATTGGATTGACGATCGGCGCCAGCGTGACGCTGGAGACCCCCATCGCGCCCGAGGATCTGTTGCATCAGGCCAATCGGGCGCTGCTGGAGGCGCGCGACCGGCAGCGGGAAACCGTGATTTTCGATCCGTCTCTGGAAGACGAGGGCGTGGCGAGCCTGGAACTGCAATCCCTGTTGTCCGATGCGCTGGAGCGCAACGAACTGGTTTCCGTGTTTCAGCCCAAGGTCGATATCCGGACGGGACAGGTGGTGGGCGTCGAGTCCCTGGCGCGCTGGCACAGTCATTTGCTCGGGCCGGTCCGCCCCGACCTGTTCATCGAGGCGGCGGAGAACTCGGGGTTGATCGGGCGACTGACGATCTGGACGATCAATAACGCGGCCAAGCAGTACAGTCTGTGGGGCGAACAGGCGGTGCCGATCGCGGTCAACCTGTCGGCGGCGGTGATCAACAGTCCCGAACTGCAACGCCAGTTGCGGCACGCCCTGAGCATCTGGGGGATGCCGCCCGAGGCGCTGTCGCTGGAAATCACCGAAACCGCGGTCATGGAGGCGCCGGCCCACAGCATGGAAAGCCTCCGGTTTTTCGCGGACATGGGGATTCGGCTGGCCCTCGATGATTTCGGCACCGGGTATTCGTCGCTGGCCTATCTCAAGATGCTGCCGGTCAGCGATCTGAAGATCGACAAGTCCTTCGTCCAGAATCTCGCCAGCGACGCCAGCGACCGGAAGATCGTCAAAACCATCATCGACATGGCGCACAACTTCGATCTGAAGGTGATCGCCGAAGGCGTCGAGGACGAAAAGGGCTACCAGATTCTGATGGATATGGGGTGTGACATCGTTCAGGGATACCTCGTCAGCAAGCCGCTCAAACCGGAGCATTTCCGGAAATGGCTGCTGGAGGAGCAATGGCGCCGTCCCGCGCAAGCGGGAAGGCGACCGGCTTGCGCATGACCATCAGGCGCAAGATCCGGAAAGCCCTCCCAACCGACCCGCGGAGGATCCCGGCGTTCGCCGGGATGACGGCTTTCTTCGAGTCATCATCCCCGCGACTTCAAGACCGTCATCCCAACGACTTCAAGACAGTCATCCCGGCGACTTCAAGACAGTCATCCCGGCGAACGCCGGGATCCATCGCTTCTGGACGTTACGCTCCCCCGTTTTTCCCCTTCGTCCGTCCCGGCTGATCCAGTATACTGATTCCCACGTATTCC
>DRPO01000228.1 GCA_011330835.1 Gammaproteobacteria bacterium
GGCTGAGTGGAGCGAAGACCCGGAATCCAGAACGAGGCGCTGGATTCCCGCTTTCGCGGGAATGACGAGGGGGGCGGGAATGACGAGGGGGGCGGGAATGACAGAGGGGCTCGGTGACGGAATGAAACGCCCACCGCAATCCTCCCCACAAGCGTGGCTGGAGGCATTGCGACGCGCTTCATCTCGGGAATCAGGCAGGCCGTGACGATCACGAAATCGAAGACATTCCAGCCCTCCTGTACCCCGACGCGTATCAAAGGGATGCTAAGCCTCGGTCGCAATGCAGGCAGCCTTGGCGCAGAATCGGCAGCACGCGATAGTAGATCGTTTCCGTGGTCAAGCGTTCGGTGATCTCTTTCAGCAAGGCATCAACGCGGTTGGCCTCGATCTCTATGTCGACAGACACCTTGCGCTGGGCGCCAGCCACCTGTTCGTGGACCGAAAGACGTTCCGACGGCTGCCCGTGGCCCTGAATGTCGGCGACGGTGAAGAAAAGCCCTTGTTCCCGCGCTAGCAGCATATCGATCAGCGGCCTCGCCTGCGGATGGGTGAGGATGAGTTGGAGCAGGACTTCGTTGTGCTCGTTTTCGCTCATGCCGGGTCTCCTGCGGTGGCGACGTTGGTGCGTGGCAGCTTCAGCCTCGCGAGATAGCGATAGACGATCGGCAGGATCAGTAGCGTCAGGGCCGTCGAGGTGAACAGCCCGCCGATCACGACGATGGCCAGTGGACGCTGGATCTCGGAACCGGGGCCGGTGGCGAAGGCGAGGGGAATCAGGCCCAGCGCGGCGATATTGGCGGTCATCAGTACGGGGCGAAGTCTCCTGCGGGCGCCTTCCACCACGACAGTATCCAGCGGCATGCCAAGGGCGAGGAGCTGGTTGAAGTAGCTCACCATGACGACGCCGTTCAGCACGGCGATCCCGAGCAGGGCGATGAATCCGACCGAGGCGGGCACGGAGAGGTATTCTCCGGTCACCCAGAGGGCGACGATGCCGCCAATCATGGCCAGCGGGACGTTCAGCAGGATCAGCAGCGACTGGCTCACCGATTTGAAGGTGGCGAAAAGAATGACGAAGATCATGGCCAGCGCGGCCGGGACGACGATGCCGAGGCGTTGCGCCGCCCGCTGCTGGTTTTCGAAGGTGCCGCCCCAGGCGAAATAGTAGCCGGTCGGCAGCGTCAGTGTCGCCGCCTTGCGCCGCGCCTCCTCGACGAAGCCCACCAGATCGCGACCGCTGACGTTGGCGACGACAACCGCAAAGCGCTTGCCCATCTCCCGCTTGACGAGCACGGGGCCTTCGACATGCTGGAACCGCACGAGCTGGCGCAGCATCACGCTGTCGCCTCCTTCCAGCGGTACCTCGAGGTTGAGGAAATCGGTCTCGGAGTGGGAGATTTCCTTTCCGCCCTTGAGCAGCAACGGGATACGGCGGATATCGAGATAGATTGTCCCGACAGGCAGCCCTTCGACCTGGGCGCGAAGCATCTCTTCGATGCGATCGACATCGAGGCCGAGCCGACCGATACGCAAGCGATCGGGTTCGATCCGCAGATATCGGGAGCCTTCGTTCGCGGGCGTGAAGACGTCGGTGGCGCCCGGGATGGTGCGCAAGAGCTCCACCATCTGTTTGGCGACCAGGTTGAGCTTGACCGGGTCGTCGCCGAAGATTTTCACGGCCAGATCGCCGCGCGCGCCGGTGAGCATTTCGTCGACGCGCATCTGGATCGGCTGGGTGAAGGCGTAGTTGATGCCGGGAAAGTCTTTGACGAGAACGTCGCGGATGGCGTCTTCCAGGCCGGCCTTGTCGGCCATGCGCCACTGGTCTTTCGGCTTCAATACCATGAACATGTCGGTATCGTTCAGCCCCATCGGGTCCATGCCCAGTTCGTCGGAGCCGACCCTGCCGACCATGTTTTCGATCTCTGGCGCCTGTGCTATCAGCGCCTTCTGAATCCGCTGGTCGAGCGCGACCGATGCTTCCAGGCTGATGGCGGGGGCTTTCTCGACCTGGAGGATGATGTTTCCCTCGTCCATCTGCGGCATGAAGCTCTTGCCGACGAGCGTATAGACCACCGCGCCGGCGATCATGGCCATCACGGCGCCGGCGATCACCTTGCGTGGATGGGCCAGCGCCTTGACCAGGATGGGGGTGTACAGCGCCAGCAGGAGGCGGATCAGCCAGGGTTCTTCGCGCCTGGGTTTGCCGAGCAGAAAGGAGGCAAGCGTCGGGATGACCGTCAGGGAGAGGAATACCGCGCTGCCGAGAGCGAACACGATGGTCAGCGCAACGGGGCTGAACAGCTTGCCCTCCAGACCCTGTAGCGTCAGCAGCGGCAGGAAGACGATGATGATGATGCCGATGCCCGATATGACCGGGATGGCCACCTCCTGCACGGCGCGGAAAATGATGTGCAGCCGGGGCAGGCGATTGTCGCTGCGCTCCTGGTGGGTGACGATGTTTTCCACCACGACCACGGCCGCATCCACCAGCATGCCGATCGCGATGACCAGCCCTCCCAGCGACATGAGATTGGCGGTCAGGCCGTACATTCTCATCAGGATGAAGGTGAGGAGGATGGCCATGGGCAGGATGACCGCCACCGTGACGGCGGCGCGCAGATCGCCGAGGAAGACGAGCAGCAGCAGGATGACGAGCGCCACGGCTTCGATCAGCGCCTTGCTCACGGTCCAGGTCGCCTTGTCGACCAGATCGCTGCGATTGTAGAAGACATCGATGTGAATGCCGTCGGGCAGGGCCGGTTTCAGCGCCTCCAGCGCCGCTTCCACCCCCTGGATCACCTCGCGCGCATTGGCGCCCTTCAGGGCGATGACCAGCCCCTGGACCGCCTCGCCCTCGCCATCCTTGGTCACCGCGCCGTAGCGCGCCAGCGAATCGACCTTGACGGTGGCGACATCGCGAACCCGCACGGGCGTCCCGTCACGCACAGCGACCACGGTAGCGGCGATGTCTTCCAGCTGCTCGAAGTTGCCGGTGGTGCGAACCAGCAGCACCTCTTCGCCGATGGTCAGGCGTCCCGCGCCGTCGTTGCGATTGTTGGCTTCCAGGGCGTTGCGCAGGGCGTCGAAGCTGACCTGGTGGGCCTTCATCCGGCGCGGATCGGGTTGGACCGCGAAGGTGCGCACATGACCGCCCAGGGCGTTGACGTCGGCGACGCCCGGTACCGCCCGCAGGGCCGGGCGGATCACCCAGTCGAGCAGATCGCGTTTCTCCATGAGCGACAGGCTGTCGCCTTCGATCGTGAACATGAAGACGTCGCCCAGCGGCGTGCTGATGGGGGCGAGGCCGCCGCTGACGCCCGCGGGCAGCGTTACCTGGGCGAGTCGCTCCGAGACCTGCTGGCGGGCCCAGTAGATATCGGTGCCTTCGGCGAAGTCGATGGTGATGTCGGCAATGCCGTATTTGCCCATGGATCGCATCATCGTCTCATTGGGAATGCCGAGCAGCTCCATTTCGATGGGGGAGATCACACGGCTTTCCACTTCGGCCGGGGTCATGCCCGGCGCCTTGAAGATCAGCTTGACCTGGGTCGGGGAGACATCGGGGAAGGCGTCGATCGGGGTCTTTTGCATGGCCCACCAGCCCCCCGAGACGATGGCGGCCACGAGCATCAGCACCAGCAGGCGCTGTGCGAGGAAGAACTGAATCCAGCGATCGATCATTCCTCGTTGCCCCCGAGCATGGCCTTGACATAAACCGCGCCGCTGGTCAGCAGCTGGACGGACTCCGCACTCGCCGCGACCGGCGCGCGCACCACGGCGAAACGGCTGTCACGCATCAGCAGCTCCACTGCCAATGGTTCCAGGCCATCGTCCCGGCGCAGAAAGATGGTGGGCACGCCATCGACATCGATGACGCCACTGACCGGCAGGCGCCATGCCGTCCGCTGTTCGGTCAGTGTCCTGACGAATTGCAGACGCAGCAGCTCGCCGGGCCTGAACGCGCCGTCGCTGTTGTCGAACAGCGCATGGACGGTGACGCGCTGGGTCAGGGGATTGGCGCGGCGATCGATGAAGGCGATGCGGCCCTGCCGAGGGCGATTCCGCGCGATGGCGGTCTGCCCGACCTCGAGCGTGGCGGCCTCGTCCAGAGGTACGTCCACATCGACGACGATCTGGTCGGTGGCGCCGACCCGGGCCAGCGCGGCGCCGGCCTCGACTCTGTCGCCCGGCGTGACCATCAAGTCGAACAGGACGCCATCATGGGGCGCCTCGAGCGTGATGTCGGCGATGAGCTTGCGGGTCTTCTCCAGCGTCTGTAGCTGTTTGGGCGAAAGGCCGAGGTAGAGCAGCCGCCGTTTCTGCATCTGCTGCTGCCGCTTGAGCACGGTATAGCGGTTTTCCGCTTGCAGAAACTTCTTCTGCGAGAGGCTGCCCGCCTCGCGCAGTGACTTGGCGCGCTTGTACTCGGATTGCGCCAGCGACAGGTCGGCCAGGGTGGTGAGCCAGTCCTGTTGGGCCGCCAGCAGCGTCGCGCTCTCGAGGGTAATGATCGGCGTACCCGCTTGCACGTCTCCATGAACCACATGAACCTTGCGCACGAGTCCGTTCGCCGGCGCGGCGATCGTCGTCTGGCGATTGGCGGGAATGGCGGCCATGGCGGGGTAGGGGTAGCCTTCCACCTGAGTGATGGCCTCCGGAGGCTGGAAAGTCAGCCCCATGGCGTCGATCTGCGCCTGGTCGAGCGCAATGGCGGCCCCCTGGGCCATTCCTGAAAAAATGGGGAGAGCGAACGCGGCCGCCCATTTTAGAAAAGAGGGAGTGCGTCGTAGGTTCATGGGAGGATGCCTGCTGCCTGGTTCAATTGCTGGTATGCGCGGATCGATCTGGCCTTCGCCAGCGCCAGTTCGAGTTGTGCCTGGAGGTGTTCCTTTTGCACGATCAGCAGATCCTGCAAGCCGATTTCGCCGGCTTCATAGTTCTGCCGTGACAGCGCGAGCGCCTGGCGGGTCGTCTCGGCCTGCTGCCGAGCCAGGGGCAGCAGCTTTCGCGCGGCGATCAGGGATTGCCGGGATTCGATCAGCGCCTGCGTCAGCTCCTGCTTCACGCGGGCCAGCTCCGTCTGACGTTGCCGGCGCTGCTGCGCCGCTTCGGCCGTGGCGCGACGGTAACCGGGCGACTCGCCCAGGGGGATGCGAAGTTGGAACACCAGCGACGCTTCGTCGGGGGCGCCATCCGCCCGATCCTGTTTGCCACCGAGAAACAGTTCGTTGCTGGCGCGGCTCTCCCAGAGCGCAAGCTCTGTTTGCGCCGAGGCCACGGCATTACTGGCTTCGATCCAGAGATAGCGCGGGTGTCGCCGGATGATTCCGTCTTGATCGGCGTCGGCCTCGATCGTCGGGCGGGAATCGGCGTCCGCCTTTGGCAGATCCTCTTCGTCGAGATCAATCCCCCAGGTGGCGGCCAGCGCCAATCCTTTGCGTAGCCGGGCCTGCGCCGCGACCGCCTCGATCCGGGTCTGATTCAGATTGCGCGATGACAGCAGCGAATCCAGACGGCTGGCGTCGCCGGCGCTTTCCCTGAGCGTCACGAGTTCGTGGAGTCTGGCGGCCTGCTGCTCCGCCTCGCGGGCGTGGTCGCGAAGGATGCGCAGTTCCAGCAATTCCCCGTAGAGATCGCGCGCGATGCCCGCCGCCTGCCAGTCGAGCCAGCGGGTGTGGCGTTCGCCGAGCGTTGGATACTGCTCGGCAAGGGCTCGAAAGGCCTTGCGCTGTCCCAGCGCCTTGAGCGGGAAATCGATGCCCGCTTCCCAGCTGCGCTTGCCCAGATCGTCGGTGTAGGCATCGGTCTCGTGCCGCAATGTCAGCGCCATGTTGCCGAGCAGGTTGTCGGCGCTCTCCCGGGTCTGGCGGGCGAGGCGGTCGTAGGTCTCGACGAGGGTGCGCTCCGGCAGCCTTGTCGCGATGCGCTGTCGCCAGCGGCCCAGCAGGCTAACGCGGGCCTGAGCCGCTGGCGCCGCCCGGTCATCGCCGGTTGCGGGGCTGACCGCTTCTCCGTGGGCGTACGGTGCGCCGAGAAACGCAGCCAGTGCGACCGCCAGCATTCGACCCCGGCGGGCTGCCTGTGAAATGGTCTGATCTTTCAAAATGTAGTCCGTCGCCATGAAATTTGAGACAGAGTCTAAGTCGCGAATCTGAAAACAAGCTGAAAAAGCGCTGAAACCGGCATAGGGAGAGGGAGAGATCGCGTTTTGCGACACCCTATTATCTATCGGAGGGAGGATGCTGAATTCCTATCGCGACAGCCCCTGCCGGCGGCCGTCAGCCATCCAGTGGCAGGGTCACGACCACGCGCAGTCCCGCCAGTTCGGGAGAAGCGTCGAATTCGATCTTGCCTCGATACAGCGTGACGATGTCGTTGACAATGGCCAGTCCGAGGCCATGTCCAGGGTGGTTTTCGTCGAGGCGGTTGCCCCGTTCCAGCAGCGCTTGCCGCTGGTTTTCATCGATCCCGGGGCCATCGTCCTCGATCACCAGGCTCAGGCTGTCTCCGCCGGCCTTCAACGCCATGCGTATCCGCTTTTGCGCCCACTTGGCCGCATTGTCGAGCAGGTTTCCGGTGAGCTCCATCAGGTCGTTCTGATCGAGACGCAACCGCTCGGGGGCGTCGATCGAGGTCGTGAATTGCAGCCCCTTGCGCTGGTGGAGAGCAGCCATTGTCTCCACCAGCGCTTCCAGGTCTGTCTTCGGGGAGAAATGCCGGCCCGCGGTCGAGCGACCGGTGATGCGGGCGCGCTTGAGTTCATGATCGATCAGTGATTGCATGCGCTTTCCCTGTGCCTCGATGGCCGGCAGATTCCGTTTTCGGGACTCGCTGAGAATCAGTTGCAATGGCGTCTTGAGCGCGTGGGCGAGATTGCCGACGGCATTGTGGGAACGCTCATGGTGCTGTTTCCAGTTTTGCAGGAGCTGGTTGAATTCCCGCACCACGGGGCGAACTTCGGCGGGAACGTCGCTGCCGATCTCTTCGCGGTCACCCTCCCGTATCTCGCGCAGATCTGCGCGGACCTTGTCGAGGCGGGAGAAGGCGCGTCGAATGAGCCAGCGCTGTGCCAGAAGCAGCAACGATACGGCCACCAGCGAGGCGATGGCGCCGAACCAGAGAAATTGCCATATCGCCGCCAACAGTGGCGCAACATCCTCGGCGATGGCAATGAAAAACCCCTTGCCTCCCTTTTCGAAGTGCTGTTGCCAGATCAGCAGTCGCTGCTTCCCGGGGCCGGGAGCGAGCCAGAAATGTGGGGGGCCCGGCGTGGCATCGGAAATCTGGAATGGCTCGTCCCACAGCGACCGGGAACGCAGCTCCGGGCCATCGTCGAAACGCACCAGATAGTAGTGACCGGAAAGGGGCTGGCGATAGATGGGGGAAACCGGGGTAGTGATGTCCTGCGCATCGATGTCGATACTGGTGATTATGGCCTCGGCATCGTGGTGCAGCCGCGAGAGCGCGAACTGGATCGCGGCCTCCCGGCCGATCCATGCGGCAATGCCCAGAAGAACGAGCAGGACGAGCAACAGCAGCCCCGCCATGACCCGGCTCAGTCCTGCTTCGAGGGATGCCGGCCGTATATCATCCACGGAAGACATAGCCCTGCCCGCGCCGCGTTTCGATCCGCTCCTTGCCGATCTTTTCTCGCAATCGGCGCACATAGACTTCGATAACATTGCTGTCGCGATCGAAGTCCTGTTCGTAGACGTGCTCGGTGAGGCGTGCCTTGGAGAGCAGCTTGCCGGGGTTCATCATGAAATAGCGCAGCAGGCGAAACTCGGTACCGGTGAGTGCAATCGCCGGGTTTCCATCCAGAGAAACCTGTTGATGCTCCTCGTCCAGAACGATGTCGTTGACCCGCAGCGCTTTTTCGCTCCGCCCGTGGCTTCGCCGCAGCAGCGCCTGAAGTCTGGCCAGCAGTTCCTCGATATGAAAGGGTTTGGTGAGATAGTCGTCGGCGCCCGCCTTGAGCCCTTCCACCTTCTCCGTCCAGCTGTCACGGGCGGTCAGGATCAGCACCGGCATGTCGAGACCGGCGTCACGCCAGCGTGACAGTACCTCGAGCCCGCCCATTTCCGGCAGCCCCAGGTCCAGCACGATGATGTCGTAATCCTCGTTCTCGCCCAGAAACAGCGCCTCGCGCCCATCCGCGGCATGATCCAGTGCATAGCCGGATCGGCGAAGATCCGGCGCCAGTGCCTGGACCAGCAGCAAGTCGTCCTCGACCAGCAGCAGCCTCATGTCATTTCCCGTGTTTGTCGTATTTTCGCAGCACCACTTCCGCCGTGTATGGGTCCACATAGAGCTCCAGAACCCTCCCATCCGGCATCAGCAATTCGATTTCATAGAGCATTCGACCCGCCTTCTCTTCGGTTTCCACCTCGAGAATCCGGCTGTCCGCGGGAATGTCCAGATGCTGAA
>DRPO01000229.1 GCA_011330835.1 Gammaproteobacteria bacterium
AATAGTAGCTGTAAGCAGTGGTTTACACTTCTCAGGCGTCCTGATTCCAGTTTTTGTGTAAAAGCCCGATAAAACAGCGTGTTATGGTTCAAATCGGTGGTTGTATTGAATTGTATACGTCTTGTGATCGTCGTCCTGGAAACTTGATGGAGGCTCGCCGCGTTTACGTTGTTGCATCTCTCTCAATAAATATCCCCTCGCACGAAAAGGGGGCTCGATTGCAAGCGGTACGCCTTGGGCGCATCTGGTCGTGATTCTCAATCGCAAGCCGCCGGTTGGCTATCGGAGGCGGCGATCTTCTTGCCCCACTCGCGGGCGCGGTCGAGCAGGTCGGTTTCGTCGAGGGTGGTGAGTTGGCCGTGGCTGAGCAGGCGGCGGCCGGCGACCCAGACGTGTTCGACTTGCTGGCGGCTGGCGGCGTAGATGAGGGCGGAGCGGGGGTCGTAGAGGGGTTGGGTGGCGATTTGGTTGAGGTTGACGGCGATGAGGTCGGCGGCCTTGCCGGTTTCCAGCGAGCCGGCGCGGTCGTCGATGCCGAGGGCGCGGGCGCCGTTGATCGTGGCCATGGCGAGGAGGGTTCCGGCGGGCAGGGCGGCGGCGTCGCCGCTGAGGCCTTTGCCGAGCAGGGCGGCGGTGCGCATTTCGGAGAAGAGGTCGAGGTCGTTGTTGCTGGCGCTGGAGTCGGTTCCGAGGGCGACGTTGACGCCGGCCTGGAGCAGGGCGGGGACGGGGCAGACGCCGCTGGCGAGTTTGAGGTTGGATTCGGGGCAGTGGATGACGTGGATGCGTTGGGCGGCGGCGAGGGCGATGTCGTCGTCATCGAGTTGGGTCATGTGGACGGCCATGAGCCGGTGGTCGAGCAGGCCGAGCCGGTGGAGGCGGCGGATGGGGCGTTCGCCGGTTTTTGCGACGGCGTCTTCGACTTCGCTGGCGGTTTCGTGCAGGTGGATATGGATCGGCAGGCCGAGTTCGTTGGCGAGGGTGGCGATGCGTTGCAGGGGTTCGTCGGAGACGGTGTAGGGGGCGTGGGGGGCGAAGGCGGTGGTGATCAGGGTTTCCGATTTCAGTTCGTCGTGCAGCGCGAGGCCCTTGCGCAGGTAGTCGTCGGCGTCGCTGGCCCAGGGGGTGGGGAAGTCGATGGCGATCAGTCCGATGACGGCGCGGATGCCGGTTTGCTGTACGCAGCGCGCCGCGGTCTCGGGGAAGAGGTACATGTCGTTGAAGGTGGTGACGCCGCCGCGCAGCATTTCAGCGATGGCGAGGTTTGTGCCGTCGCGGACGAAGTCTTCGCTGAGCCAGCGTTGCTCGGCGGGCCAGATGTGGTCGTTGAGCCAGGTCATCAGCGGCAGGTCGTCGGCGAGCCCCTTGAGCAGGTTCATGGCCGCGTGCGTGTGGGCGTTGATCAGCCCGGGCAGCACGGCGTGGTCGGGGCATTCGATGACGGCGGCGGCCTGGTAGCGCTGGCGGGCCTCGTCGGTGGGGAGCAGGTCGACGATGCGCCCGGCGTCGATGGCGAGGCTGTGGTGGTCGAGTACGGTGTCGGGAACGACCGGCAGCACCCAGCGGGCGTGGATCAGCGTATCGACGACCATGGCGTGGATCAGCGTTGCGCGCCGAAGACCTTTTTCAGCAGCGCGGTGATCCGTTTGGCGGGATCGTGGCGGATGGCGGCTTCCTCTTGCGCCAGATAGTAGAAGACGCCGTCGAGGCTGCGTTTGAGCACGTGGTCGACAAGCTGGCCCTGGTAGTCCGGCAGCGCCGAGGCCAGCGGGCCGAGCTGGCCGATGGCGTGGTTGTAGGACTGGATGACGCCCGCCCGGGAGACGGCCTGGTTGACGATGGGCTTCATCCGCGCGCTGAGCGGCGCGGTCATCTTGCGCTGGAAGTAGCGGGTGGCGGCGTCATCGGGGCCGCTCAGGATGCCGCGCGCGTCGTCCAGCGTCATTTGCGAGATGGCGTTGAAAAACAGCTCCCTGGCCACCGGCGTGGCGGTTTCGGCGGCGCGGTTGAGGCGGGTCTCCAGATCCTTGAAACTGTTGCCCATGCCCAGTTTGCTGGCGATGTTGCGCGCCTTGCGCAGGGAATCCGGCAGCGGAATATGCACCTTGGGGTCGGCATTGAACCCATTCGGGACGCCGAGGCGTCCGACGACGTTGCCCGCGCCGACGCGCA
The DNA here is from genome assembly GCA_011330835.1 of Gammaproteobacteria bacterium. GTDB lineage: Bacteria > Pseudomonadota > Gammaproteobacteria > UWMA-0217 > UWMA-0217 > HyVt-560. Next base: position 2,173 of record DRPO01000229.1, read on the forward strand.
GCGCCTCTTTGAGGCCGGAGGCGATTTCGGAGGTGCTCAACGAGCCAGAGACCGCGCCGCTTTGTTGCGCGATCTTGATGGCGGCGTCCATCAGGTCTGGCGAGTCGGCGCAGCCGCCGACAAGCAGGGCGCCAAGGATTAACAGGTTGCGAAGCAGTTTCATGATCGGGGTTCGTCCGGTTAGGCGGTGGATCGCGGACAACGGGTTTGACGTGAAGTCCGCACTGTTCTTGTGTTGCGTCTGGCGCTCTAATAGGGTTTTGTGATCGAGGGGGCCATCCAGGCCGTGTCCTTGTTGATCGCGATAGGGCCAAAGCAAGGGAATCATGCCATGACCAGAAAAAACCTGTCCACCCGTTGTTGTCACTGCGCCTCGCGGATTCGGGTGCTGTACCAGAGCGAGCGCTCAATCCGGGAGTCGGAAAGGTTCCGGCTGCGGTTTGATTGTCCGGTGTGTCACACACCCTTGCTGTTTGATTCCGGCGAGGTCTATTACGATGAATCGGCGTTGCGATCCATTGGCAACCTGGGCAAGCTCAAGGTCATGGCGGCCGAGGGGAATGACCGGGAACGCGCCGCGGTGAAGCGGCCACGGGTTGGTCGGCTCCAGCCGCGTTTCGACTCGGCTCCGCGTCTGACGCTGGTGGAGTAGGTCAGTTGCCTAGCCCGCATTTCTCACGGGATGCGCGACCGTTTAATTAGCGAACCATCGAATGCGGCAACGATTCTGGGGATATCCCGCAAGGGCGCGGCCTCGGGGGAAATATCCGACGCCTTTGCCGGCAAGATGCCGGCGCTCCCAGGACCGCGTAGGGTGGATCAAGCGAAGCGGATCCACCGTTTTACGGGTGTATTCGGTGGATCCGTCGCTTCGCTCCTTGATCCACCCTACAGCTGGAGCGTATTCGATCCCGAAACGTTGCGGCGACGTGTCCGACAATGTCCGCTAAAGAGGCTTCTGGTTGCGAATAATCCCCGCGCCAATGCCGAGAATCTCGAAATCGTCTTTTGCCGTGATCTTGACGGGTCTGCCGCGACCGCCTTCATTGTGCAGGAAGGTCTCGCGCTTGCGGTTGCGTTTCAGGCGTCGCACCAGCAGTTTCCCGTTCAGCGAGGCGACCACGACCTGACCGCTTCGGGCCTTGTCGCTCACGCTGACAGCCAGCAGATCCTGATCGAGGATCCCGGCGCCCGCCATGTCCCTGCCTGAAACCGTCAGCAGCCAGTCAGCGGCGGGCTCGAAGAGGTAAGGGTTGATGTCATACCAGGCGTCGATATTCTCTTCGCTGAAAAACGGCGGCGAGGCGCTGGCCTGATCGATGACCGGCACGCCGCCGGATTCTTCATACTCCTCCACCAGCAGAATGCCCCGGGACGCGCCGGGCAGTAACTGGATGGCCCCCTTTTTCGCCAGCGCCCGCAAGTGGCCTTCGGCGGCGTTGGGCGAGCGGAATCCGAAAGCGCGGGCGATCTCGACGCGAGTTGGCGGCATGCCCGATTTCTGAATCGAGTCGCGGATCATATCCAGGATTTCTTCCTGGCGAGGGGTCAGTTGTTCCATGGGGCGCACCACTCAGTTGTCCAGTGTTTGTTTATACATCCGATTCAAAACTATTGCAAAATGGTGGCTTGAGCTCCGGCGTTTGCCCGGATAGCTGGAAGAGGACAGGTAGTTGCCTGATGATTTGGTGAGATAGTTCTCGCGAGAGGTATATAATGCCCGCCTCTTTCAGAACAGGCTTGGCATCCATGCGTAAACCGACTGCTCGTTCCAGATTTGGCAATCAGCGGCTGCTGTTTGGGGTCGCCCTGTCGTTGGCGTCGCTGGCCGGGTGTCAGCAGGATCAGGCCGCCACGCCCCGGACGGAGCCTTGGGTTGAAAACAGCGAAGAGCCATTGGTCAAGGGGGATCTGTCTTCGTTGCCCGAGCTCAAGATGGCTCCGTTGGCGAGGAAAATCGAGATCGCCGGGACGTCGCCGGATTCCCGGGGCGAGGCGGGCGACCGGAAAAAATTGCTGGAGAAGGTGAGCAGTCAGAATGAGTCGCTGAAAAAACGTATTCAACAACTGGAATCCGAATTGGAGAAGAAGGAGCAGGTCTCGCGGCGGCT
>DRPO01000230.1 GCA_011330835.1 Gammaproteobacteria bacterium
TCCACTCGCGGCGATGGTCGTAGTTGATTCCGGAGTAGGCGTCCTCACCGCACAGAAAGGCGCGGCGCACGCAGCGGGTGGTGCAGTGGTAGAAGCCGGAGGTGGATTTGTCGATGATGCGTTTGCGGGCGATGGTCATGGCGGCTGTTGTTGTTTTTGGGGAGTTTCGCTTCATTCAGACCGAGCCGGGAGTGTGGTGTTCTGTTTTTTGTGTAAGTTAATGGATGTCCATGTCTATCGCTTTGATGTCCATGTCTATCGCTTTCCATGGATGTCCATGTTCATGTTTATCGCTTCCATGTCTATCGCTTACTTCAATTGATCTGTTATCTGCTTGTACAGGCCGGGAGAAAGCCGATAGCCGTGCTGTACGGCATTGTCCAGAATGTCTTGAGCTTGCGCGGATTTCAGTATATTTTCTTTCGCCGCCAAGACTAACAGCCCGGCCAGTCCAGTGATCACCAGTCCAAGTCTTTGAGCTATACTTCTTCCCTTTTTTTCGTCAATGATTAAAGGAAGTTGCTCGCTTGCGGCAAGCTCTATTGCTTCAGCCTCCCCCGCATCCAGCAAGATAAGCAAAGAATTCAATCGACTGGATGATGCAACCTTTACAACGCTGAGACAGCCGGCATCCGCAAGTGATTGATCATCTACCAGCCCCGCCTGAAATTCATGGAAGACGTTTTCGGGAATTATCACCTCATTAAACAGTTCGCAAAGCAAAGCAAGGCGTCGTTGCTTTTCCAATACGATTAGTGTTGTCGTATCACAGACGATAATCCGACTCATGAGGCAAGCAGTTTCTCAACGGCGTCGAGGTCTTCCTGCAAGTCATAACTGGCGACGGGGATCTTTAACTGGCCCAGCATTTCCAGCGTGTCGGCCTTGTTTTTCCCCAAACTTTCCGCCAGCTGCCCCAAACTCAAGTCACCGTTTTCGAACGCCTTGAGCGCCATCCAGGGCTGTAAACCATGCTCCATTAATCCGCTGCTGAAAGGCAAGGCAACGCCAACAGGCTTACCCCTGCGGGTAATGAGCAGGTATTCGTCGTTACCAAATGATTGGCTCAATTTTCCAGGGTTGGTTTGCAGTTCTTTTATGCCAATTATATTCACGGGTTTCAGGTACTGCTATAAGGTAGTACTTGATAATAGCGATGAACGTTGGACAATTCAACCCCGTGTCAGGTCTTCGCTAAGGAGGATTACAAACATACATGTCTTAAACAGGGATAATCATTGGGTGTCCCTGACCGCTGCTGACCGCTGCCTGACCGCTGTCGCAAAGGGGGAGTTGGAGAACTGCCCGGAGTAATAACGGGGATTAACCCGTCTCTGGATCCCGGCGTTCGCCGGGATGACGCTCATGATGGGCGTCGCCCGGTAGAGATGTCCTGGAGTAAGAAAATCATGGACACCGAATGAGCTTCGCTCCTGGGCGCGCTTTTACCTCGTCCGAACGTCCTTTTGTCGACGGGGATGCCGGCGCTCCCTGGGTTAACAACGTCGGTGGGGACGGAAACTACGCGAGAATTACGCGATCCTGTGAGAAATGCGTGCTGGAAACGCATTCAGGTTGCGCGCGAAAAGAGGGGCCGGCAAGGCGTCTCGAGCTGTTGGATCATGCCGTTCAATCGCTGTCCGGATCCACGGGAAATGCGGGTCAGATCTCGTCGGCCTTGATGACTTCCGTTTCGAGCTTGCCCGCCGTTATCCACTCGACTATGGCCGGATGTTGCAGGATGCTTGAGACATAATCGGCTTCGATGCCGCTCAGGGGGAGGCTGTATCCGCTGAACCGCAGAGCAACGGGCGCATACATGGCGTCCGCGATCGAGAAATCTCCGAAAAGCCATTCTCCCCCCGCTCCGAAGCGAGTCCGGCATTTTCTCCACAGAGAGCAGATTCGTTCGACCTCGCGCTTTGCGTTTGCCGACAGCGCGATATTTTCAAACTGCTTTCGGCAGTTCATGGGCAGTTCGTTCCGGACGTTGGCGAAGCTGGAATGCATCTCGGCGCTGATCGATCGCGCAACGGATCGCGCCTCCCGGTCTTCGGGCCATCCCTTGTGGTCAAGATAGGTTTCCGAGGCGTATTCGAGAATTGACAGCGAGTCCCAGACAATCAGATCGCCATCCTTGAGCACGGGGACCTTGTAGTCCGAGTCGTATTCAGCCAGCGCCGCGTCCGTCGATTCCTCGAAGAGAGGAACCCGCTTTTCCGTGAAATCGATGTGGTAGTGTTTGAGGAAGATCCACGGTCGCAGCGACCATGACGAGTAGTTCTTGTTTCCGATGATGAGTGTGGGCGCCGACATTGGGGGTCTCCTGGTTGCGAGAGGTATGCTCGTCCGGGCAGTTTCGAGCCTGTGAGCCCGCATTTCAAGATTGTTTCCCCGGCCAATCCCGGGATCCGGTTCGAGAGGACAGGCGCCTGGGGCAATCGCGTTCGCCACCCGCGCGCGAATTCAGGTTAAAATCCCCGCATGGAGATACCCGGATACCAGATAATCGGCACGGTCGGCCAGGGCGGAATGGCGCTGGTCTATGAGGCGATTCAGAAATCCCTGCACCGAAAAGTGGCGCTGAAGGTGTTGTCGCCGGCGTTGGTGGCCGACCCGGAATTCTGCCAGCGGTTTCTGGACGAGGGCAAGACCATCGCCCGGCTGTCTCACCCGCATATCGTGACCATCTACGATATTGGTCATTACGAAGACCAGTATTTCATGTCGATGGAGTTCGTCGAGGGGGGCAATCTGCGCTCCCGGATCGAGAACGGCATGGACGAGCGCGAAGTGGTTCGCGTGGCGCGTCAGGTGGCTCGCGCCCTTGGATACGCCCACGATCACGGTTTTCTGCACCGCGATGTCAAACCCCATAACGTCCTGTTCCGCGCCGATGGCGACGCGGTGCTGTCGGATTTTGGCATCGCCAAGAATCTTTCCGAGAACTCCGAGCTGACGCGGACCGGCAAGTCGCTGGGAAGCCCGCTCTACATGAGCCCCGAACAGATTCGCGGCGAACCGCTGGACGCCCGCTCGGATCTGTACAGTCTGGGGGTGGTGATCTACCAGATGCTCACTGGCTACGCGCCGTATCTGGCGACCACGCCCGATTCCACGACGCGGATGCATCTCTCCTGTCCTTTGCCCAAGCTGCCGGACGCGCAGGAAAAGTTCCAGCCGATTATCCGCAGGCTGTTGGCGAAATCCCGCAACAACCGGTTTCTCAACGCCTGGGAGCTGATCGAGGCGCTGGACGCCATCCCGCTCGATGCGACGGCGCCCGCGTCTCCGCCCAAGCCGGATGTGACGCAAACCATGGTCGTCGAGCCGCCGGATGCGTTGCCGCCGCCAACTCCCCCGGCGTCCCCGGCGGAAACGACCCAGGAGCTCGATCCGGCGCAGCGGGAGAAGGTGCTGAAGAATCTCGACGCCACCCGCATCGTAGCGTCCCGCGATGATGATCCGGGCCTGGCCGCCACCCAGGAACAGACGCCGGCCGCGTCGATGGAGTCTCCGGAGAAA
>DRPO01000231.1 GCA_011330835.1 Gammaproteobacteria bacterium
CGGAAACTGGTATCACGCTGGATGCGCCGGGACTGTTTCCGGAGAAACACTGGCCCAATTCAGAACACCAGACGTTGACAATCACTACATTACAGGTCTAGTCTAGACTGGACTATAGTATTTGGGCATTACCAACATGACGATCCGGCAGACACCACGCCAAAAGACATGGACGATTTCCGAAGCGAAAGCTCGGCTGTCCGAAGTTCTCCGTTTGGCCGGGGAAGAAGGGCCGCAATACATCGGAACGAAAAAATCGTTTGTCGTGATACCTGAAGCGCAATGGCGGTCGCTACAACAACCCAAGAAACCGCTTGGACTCTGGCTGGTCGAAAATATGCCGAGAATCGGCGAACTGGAACTCCCTGACAGGCGCGAGCCTGATCGGGATGTTTCATTTGAATGACGCTCTCACGCCGATATGAAAACCTGCCTGATCGACACTAACGTCATCTCGGAACTGGCGAGGCCCAAACCTGATCGGAACGTCATAGCCTTTCTTTCATCTCTGGAAAACGCGGCGTTATCCATTATCAGCCTGCATGAGATCCAATATGGCATTGGACTGTTGCCGCCAGGTCAGCGGCGCGCCGAGCTGGAACAGCAGATGGCCCGGCTACTTTCCGAATACGGAGACTCTATTATTCCAGTCGATGAACGAGAAGCGGCGTATGCCGCGTCACTTCGGGTACAGACCAGACAACAGGGGAAAACCCTGCATCTCGCGGATTCGCTGATTGCTGGAACCGCCGCAGCCCACAATATGACGATAGCCACTCGGAATACCCCTGATTTCGACGGCATTGGGGTTGAGTTGGTTAACCCCTGGGAGGAACGATATTAATCGTTGCATATATTCTCGCAGCCACGCTGGCGCTCCCAATAGTCCCCTCTCCCCTTTGGGGGAGAAGGTTAGGGTGAGGGGGGAAACCGCATATCGGGATACTGGGCGTGAGTACCTTTGTAACCATTGATAGCTGGGATGAGAACGATAGCCGACGCATATGCGTTTTAGCCTCCCAGTCCGAGAACGATCTTCCAGCTTTCTTCGACCGCAATCAGCTCGGATTCCGTCAACGTCGTCAATATCCCGCCCATAAACCACCGATTGTCGATCGTTCTCGTCTGATCCAACATGATATCCGAGTCGCTGTCGAGTTTATCCCTGGCGTGGATTCTGAATCGCAGCGGCTCGGCGTCGTCGATCAGTTGCGTTGTCAACGGGATGACTGTTGTCGTCGGATGGCCCGCCGCATTCAGTAGATCGCTTTGCATGATCAGACAAGGGCGGATCTTCCCCGGCTCACTGCCTTTCGATGGATTGAAGTTGGCCAGGCAGATTGCCCCTCGTTTATAAACCATCGGCGTTTGCCGCATCCAGTTCTTCAACGAAGCGCTCCGACTGGGCGCGGGTCTTCAGCGAAGCGCCCCGTATCTTGCGGCGCAGAGCCTCCCTTTCCAGATGCTGTTTGTAATTGAGCACTGCGGCTCTGATAACGCCGCTTTTGCTGTCGTGCGTTTTTTTCGCCAATGCTGTCAACAGGGCGTCAAAACGATCATCGGCCTTGAGCGTGATGGTTTTCATGTCAGTAAATGAGTATTACTTTTTCAAGTATACAGGATAGGCGCTAAAGATCCACATTTCAAAAGCCTGCGGATCCATCACTTGACTCCGTACCCAGGTACGCAGGTTACCATGGCGCTGTCCCTGTTCCTGGAGGCCGCCATCATGACCGACGATCCACCGACCAACAACACCCCTTCTGGCCTGATCCGCTTGCGGATTTCGGGCATGACCTGTACCCACTGCGCGCGCTCCGCCGAGGCGGCGCTCAACGCCCTGCCCGGCGTTCGGGCCACCGTTTCCTATGACGACAAGCTGGCCGAAGTCGTCAGCGATGGCCAGATCGATCCCGAGGAGATGGTGGCCGCGATCGCGGCAAAAGGCTACGAGGCGCGGCTGACCGACTCTGCGCCGAACTCGACGACAGGCGCTGGCGATCGTCTCGGCATCGCGATCATCGGCACGGGCTCGGGCGCCTTTGCGGCGGCGATCCGGGCGGCGGAGGCTGGCGCCAGCGTGACGGTCATCGAGGGTGGCGAGGTGATCGGCGGAACCTGTGTCAATATCGGCTGCGTGCCGTCGAAGATCATGATTCGCGGCGCGCGGATCGCGCATGATCAGGCGCATCATCCATTCGACGGCATCGAGCGATGCGTGCCGCGCATCGACCGCGCGGCGCTGGTGCGGCAGCAGCAGGCGCGGGTCGAGGAGCTGCGCCACGCCAAGTACGAGAGCATTCTGGAAGCCAATCCGGCGATTACGCTGGTCCGGGGCTGGGCGCATTTCGAGGACACCCAAACATTGCGCGTCCGCCGCGCCGACGGGAGTGGCCAGACCATTCACGCCGACCGCATCCTGATCGCCAGCGGGGCCCGCCCGGCGATTCCCGACATTCCCGGTCTGGCGGAGACGCCTTACTGGACTTCGACCGAGGCGCTGGTCGCGGAAGACCTGCCCGGGCACCTGCTCGTCATTGGCGCTTCGGTGGTCGCGCTGGAGCTGGCGCAGGCCTTTCTGCGGCTGGGTTCGAAGGTAACGATCCTGGCTCGCAGCGTGCTGCTGTCAAAGGAGGATCCGGAGCTGGGCGAGGGGCTGGCCGAGGCGTTGAAGGACGAAGGCGCGGAGATTCTGCTGCACACCGTGCCGAAGGCCGTCGCCCACGACGGTGAGCGGTTCATCCTCTCGACCCCGGCGGGTGAGCTTCGCGGCGACCGGCTGCTGGTGGCCACGGGCCGGCGGCCCAATACCGACCGGCTGGCGCTGGAGCGCGTCGGCGTGGAGACGGCGCCGAACGGGGCCATTCTCGTCGACGACCACCTGCGCACCTCGGTGGAGGGCATTTTCGCCGCCGGCGATTGCACCAACCAGCCGCAATATGTCTATGTGGCCGCCGCGGCCGGCACCCGGGCCGCGATCAACATGACCGGCGGCGACGCGGCGCTGGATCTCACCGCCATGCCCGCCGTGGTGTTCACCGATCCGGCCGTGGCCTCGGTCGGGCTGACCGAGGCGCGAGCGAAACAACAGGGCATCGCCGCCGAGTCACGGCGGCTCGATCTGGAGAACGTGCCGCGCGCGCTGGCCAACTTCGACACCCGGGGCTTCGTCAAGCTGGTGGCCGAACAGGGCAGCGGTCGCCTGCTCGGCGCGCAGATTCTCGCCGCCGACGCCGGCGAAATGATCCAGACCGCCGCGCTGGCGATTCGCAACCGCATGACGGTGGAGGATCTGGCCG
>DRPO01000232.1 GCA_011330835.1 Gammaproteobacteria bacterium
ACCCGGTCGCGAGGAGTTGGAGAAAATCCTGGCCGACCTGACAGACAAGCTGCAATCGTCGCTTTGAACCGGAAAACCGTGTTCGAACCGGGAGGCCTACGACTCCTGTCGCGCCTGCTGTTCTGTCTGCTGCTGGCGCCGGTTTTCCTCCTCGCCGCCGAAACGCCCGGCGAATCCGACTACGCCGAGCTGCAACAGGCGTATGACCAGATCGAATCCGCGTTTTCCCGCCTTGACCCCGATCATGCCAGCGCCAGCGATCTCGACGCGCTGAATCTGAAAATCACCGCGTTGACGGGAGATCTCGAGAACTGCATCGAAGCCAACACCAAAGCGCTGGCCTCCGCCAAAAAGAATCTGGAGCTGCTGGGCGACAAGCAAAGCAGCGAAGACCCCGACATCCGCGACAAGCGCCGCGAACTCAATCGCCAGTTCAAGGCGATCGACAACGACCTCAAGCGCTGCACGGTGCTGAACATCCAGACCACGGAAATTGGCGACAAGCTCCAGTCGTTACGCCAGCAACGGCTTCGCAAACAGTTTTTCAGCCGCGAATTCTCGGTGATTTCGGCCATCGAGCGGTTTCTGACCTTCGACGAGGAGAAACTGCAACGCGAGTTCGATCCGATCCGCCCGGTCGCGGGCAAGGTGGCCAGCGGCGTTAGCTGGCCACTACTGCTGATGGGACTGGCCGGGCTGGCGATCGGCGGCCTGTGGCGGCGCTCCCGCCACTATACGGATTTACAGCAACACCCTCATTCCAGCGACACCCTGCTGGCGTCGGCCATCGGCCTGCAACGCACCTCCCCCATACTGGCCGCGCTGGCGCTGATCGATTTGCTGGTGCTGTTGCAGTCGCCGGATCAGACGCTGATGGTCAGATTTATCGGCTACGCGTTCCTGCTGTTTTTCACCTATGGCCTGGCGCGCGGCGTCATGTTCCCCGACCCGCGCGCCATCGCCAACAGCCGTCTGCCGGTCCACCTGCTCCGGGTGCTGACCTGGGTCGCCATTCTTTTCACGCTGGCGACTTTTTTCCTGAACCAGGAAACCGCCGGACGCTATTCGGGATCCGCGATTCTCTACCTGTTGTGGCTGGGTTCCCTGACCATCGCCGCGCTGGCCTTCATCGTCCTGATCTGGGCCGTCGCCCGAAAATTATCCATACGCTACCAACGACTGCCTTCCACCTTGCTGCTGCCCGCCGCGGTCTTGCTGGGCGCCGTCGCCGCCGGGGCGCTCGGTTACCGCAACATCGCCAGCCTGTTTTTCTTCGGGGCCATCAACTCCTTCATCGTTGTCTTTTTCGCCTTCCTGCTGGTCGTCATCAGCGCGGAATTCTTCGACGCCCTGGACGAAGGCCGGGTCGCCTGGCAAAGCAAACTGCGCCACCTGCTCGCCATCAAGCCCGGACGGCCCTTCCCGGGCGTGCTGTGGCTGCGCATTCTGGCGTTCTTCGCCGTGGCGCTGGCGTCGATCGTCGCGCTGATGTTCGTCTGGGGCAGCACCCACCAGCGCATCTCCGCCCTGCTGGTCGGACTCAAGGAAGGGATCAAGTTCGGCAGCTTCAATCTCGACCTGATCAACCTGATCTACGCGCTGCTGATTCTCGTCGGCGTCTTCAGCGCGCTGCCCTTCGTGAAGAACCAACTGGTGGCGGGCTGGCTCAAGCACAGCAGCCTCAGCCGCGGCGCGCGCGAGGCCACCCAGACCCTGGTCGGCTATGGCGGGGCCGCCATCGCCGTGCTGTGGGCGCTGTCGGTCGCTGGCGTCAATTTCCAGAATCTCGCCATCGTCGCCGGCGCCCTGTCGGTGGGCATCGGCTTCGGGCTGCAGAATATCGTCAACAATTTCGTCTCCGGACTGATCCTGCTGTTCGAGCGCCCCATCCGGCGCGGCGACTGGATCGTCGTCGGCGACACCGAAGGCCACGTCAAGGACATCAGCATCCGCTCCACCACCATCCAGACCTTCGACCGCGCCGACGTCATCGTCCCCAATTCGGAACTGATCTCCAACCAGGTCACCAACTGGGTGCTGAGCAACACCATTGGACGGCTGCGCATACCCATCGGCGTCGCCTACGGCTCGGATCTCGACCAGGTCATGACCCTGCTCGAAAAAGTCGCCCACGACCACCCCGACGTCATCAGCGACAGTGAGCGCTTCCCGATCCGCGTCCTGTTTCGCGAATTCGGCGACAGCGCGCTGCTGTTCGAACTGCGCTGCTTCGCCCGCAACATCGACGACCGGCTGATCATCCAGAGCGCCCTCAACCTCGCCATCGACCGCGAATTTCGCAAGGCCGGCATCGAAATCCCCTTTCCCCAGCGAGTGGTCTACCTGCATCGGGAAACCAACTCGCCGGACGACATGGATGAGCCCGACAAACCCGATCCGGAATAGCCCCAGGTTTTCGTCAAGAGCGAGGCGTAAATGCAAGAAGCATTATTAATAGTTTCATATATTGTCGCGCTCAGTCGGTGCGTACCGACTGGTCCCTCTGAGAGGGTGAGGGCTCCACGACCGAACCCCACCGCCCCCTATCCGTCATTCCGGGCTGAGTGGAGCGAAGACCCGGAATCCAGAACGAGGCGCTGGATTCCCGCTTTCGCGGGAATGACGAGGTGGGCGGGAATGACG